>JACOVN010000062.1 GCA_016177315.1 Candidatus Woesearchaeota archaeon | reverse complement strand
GTCTTCGCATACTGCAATGCTTTCTTAGAGGAATGAAACATTTTTACGGGTTTCTTAAATTTTCTTTGGATAATACTGGCTATTTCTTTCGGTTCTCCTGCTCTTTCATTCTTTGATTTAGTAACAATAACAGCATCTGTGAATGGAATGAGCTGTGGTAGCATCGCATGGATGCGTTTATCGCTCAATAAGCTGAGAACAAGAATGAGTTTTCTATATTGTAATTTATTCAATTCCTTGCTCAATGCTTTAAATCCTGCTTCTGTATGTGCACAGTCAAACAGAACATTCCCTCGCAAATCCATTCTTCCTGGCCATTTTGCTTGGGCAATGCCTGCTTTAATCTGGCTTTCTGTGAGAGAAAAATGATATTTCTTTTTCAATACTTTAGCAACAGCATACGCTAGTGCTGCATTTTCTTTCTGGAATGCTCCTCGCAAACCAATTTTTCCTTGGTATTTCTTTCTCACGGCAATATAGGATGCTTTCCTTTTTTTCGCAATAGAATGAATGACTGCTAAAGCCTCCCCCCTATTTGCAGTGACGATAGGAACCTGTTGCTTAATAATCCCTGCCTTTTCCCTAGCAATTTTTTTAATCGTGTTGCCGAGATATTCCGTATGCTCAAGAGAAATATTCGTGATAACAGAGACAAGCGGAGTAACAACATTGGTTGCGTCCAATCTTCCCCCTAATCCAACTTCCAAAATAACAATGTCAGGCTTCTTCTCCTGAAAATAGAGGAATGCCATCGCTGTAACAATTTCAAAATAGGTTGCATCGTTTTGCAGAGGAATGATTTTCTGCAATAGCCTGACAACATCTTTCCTGGAAATTTCTCTTTTATTGATAGTAATTCTCTCTGTGAAATCCTTCAGATGGGGAGAGATATACTTTCCCACAGAATAGCCAGCATGCAGCAAAATGCTTTCCAGCATCGCGCAGGCAGAGCCTTTGCCGTCGGTTCCTGCAACGTGGATATACTGCAAACCCTGCTCTGGATTGCCTAATTGTTTCAACAGCTTTTTCATGCGAGAGAGGCCTAATTTAATTTGGTCTATGCTGTAGAGATACTGCAAGGCTTGGCGATAGTTCATACCAAAGAAAAAAGGATGGAGATTTAAAAAAGTATCTACCGATATTGTATCAGTAGCATTCCTTGGTATTCCCTCTTCTCCGCATCGCTCGGCACCTGCAGCGTAACCTGCACGGTTCTTTCCTCGCCTGGCTTGAGAGAGATATCGTTCTCAGAAAATTCCATCCACGAGGCAAACGCTCCTTCAACTGCAAGATGCACAACTCTTGGCTCCTGTGCTTTGTTCTCCAGGAAAATAGTTCTTTTTCCCTTCGCTCCTGGCGGAACAGTGCCGAAGAAAAGGTCCTCTTCTTGTGTTTCTCCCAAACCGATGTAGTTATCCACTGTAAATTGGATGGGCAAAACATGCTGCTGTTCTGCTCCTTGCAGCTTGAACTGAAGGAAGTAGAGCACAATGATAAAAACAAGGATGATGATGAATGCTGATGCCAGTTTATGGGTAAACTTGCGCATAAGTAACCATATCCAACCGTTCTTTATGATAATGGACAGCAAGTTCAAAGATATAGTTATCTGGTGGAAAATAAGAGGTTTCCCAGTTGTACTCTGAGCGATGCCTGGAAAGGGGAGAGATGGTAAAAGGCGCTGGGCGAATGGCGTGTACAACGGCCCTTTTGCTGTTCCGGATGAGGATTTCTATAGTAACCTGCTGTGCAGGGAGATGGGCTTTGTTATCCAAGAGAACAAGAATTTTTCCAATCTGGCCTCTCCTTACCGATTGCACAAAGAAGCTCATCGCCACAACTTTATTTCGCAACTCTGTCAAGAGCAGAGGAGCAAAGTAGGTGCCTGCTCCTACCAGGATAAGGAGGAGAAAGAACAGGAGGATAGGGACAATGCTGCCCCCTTCTGGCTCTTCTGGAACTGCAGCAAATTCCATCGGTTCCTCTTCTGGCATTGACTCTGAGGGAAGAGGCATTGGTTGCACTGGTGTTGGAGTGGGTTGTGGGGCTGGTACAGATATTGGCTGCTGTGCACCTTGCTGCATTGCATACTGCTGCGGTACGGTAATGAGGATTCTCAAAACATTGGAAGCGCGAGAGCCAACATGACCTTGTGTTGCTGCTTCTGTCACCGCAACTCTCACTTCATGGGTTCCTGCAGAGCTCAGCATGGCAGGGAACCGAATCTGCACAGTAACGCTTTTCTCTGCTTCTCCTGCCTGGAAGGTCACTGCAGTTTGATCAACAGTAATCGCCTGTCGGAGCTGCTGCTTCAAGCTCTCTGCCTGCAACAAATAATCCTGGATGCTTACCTCCAAGGTTTGTACCGTTAATGCATTATTCACAATCTGCAAGGGAATGGTCTGCACTGCATTGGGCTCGAACGTTAACTCTATTTTTGCCGGGCTAATCAGAAATGCAGTGGCTGGGATACTCAAAATCACAAGGAAAATGAGAGAGAGGAAAAATTTCTGCCTCATGGTTAGTAGGTATCGCTGCTCACTCCCGTGAAGGTAACAGTAGAGGATTTCGTTCCTGCTGGTTCGTCCACAGGAACATGTAAGTAGATGTGCACAATCGCTTCATCCTTGTTGTCTTCCCAGTTCAGATTATTGACTGCCTTCATCCCAGCAGGGCAGGGGATGGGCATATTTGCCTGCGTCATTTGCGAATTTCCCACATCGAAGCATCCGAAGCTCATACAGTTGTCCATCGTCACTCTTGGATCTGCATTTGCTACAGAAAATTGATAGTCAGAAGGAACTTTTGCAGCTCCTGACCATAGATCCTGATTTGCACAAACTTCCACATCCGCCATGACATTGCCCATGTTTCGGATGAGGAACGGCAATACAGTGCCGGGCGGCAAGGTGTTTTGGGTTTGACCCCTATCCAGAGTACCAAAATTGATCACATTGTAGGGAGGCACCACTTCAATACCCAATTCTGTTCCCACCGTAACATCAACCTGTCCCGAGCCAAGGCCTGTTGCTGCCTTCTGCGGGAAGGAAAAAAAGGAGAACAGGAAGCCTGTTGCGATGGCAAAAATCGCTCCAAAAATGACAGCCAAAACAATGAAGTGTTTCGTGGACATGTTTTCATCCATGTGGATCACCCATTTTCATTCCTAACCTGCAAGAGCACCTGACCGGAATTGCCCTGCACGACTGCTCCAACAGTTCCAACATTCGAAATGCCAGTGTGGGATTGCTGCGGTACATCTGCCGTTGTTGTTGGAGCAAAGAACTGCAGGAAGAGAAAAGTAAAGAGGAGTGTGCTCATGCCAAGTACGAAGAGAAAGGTTATACTTTGATTCATGTACTCACCTCTTTCCTTCCTTTCTTGGGAGGAAGTATTTAAATGTTTCGCAGAAAGGGGCGGGGGTGGAAGGCAAAAAATTTATTAATAAGATGCGCACCCTGCGAGGACCTTGGCGACTTCTGTGTAGAAGGAGGCTGTCCACTTGGAGCTTCTCCAACTCCTGGAGCATGTCCTTCTGTTACGCAAGAGTGCTGCGTGTAGCTTGACAAAGAAACTCTGTATCTTTTACTTGGGAATTCCTTTCTGAAGAGGGAGAGGAAACAACTGTGGAAAGGCAGAAAACTTTTATAAGAGTACTTGTCTTCACGTTGCATGTACCGTGTCTTCCGGTCAGAATGGTATGAGAAGAAGCTATGGAAGCTCGACAAACAGCAACAGAGAGAGGTGGAACGCTTCGAACAGAAGCTGAAGCAAGATCCCTATGCAAGCAAGCCGCTTACCTATGCATTCCTTCGGGAAAAGAAGTTTGGGGACAAACGAGTTTTATTCTTAGTCTATGAGGAACATGCAGCAGTCTTCCTCATTACGATTGTGGACAAGAAACTTCAGCAGCAAGCGATTGACATGATCAAGGCAAGTCTGGATGTATATCATGAAACTATAGAAAAGCTCATACAGAAGCTCTAAATTTCCTTCACCTTTCCTTCGAGAATGTCCTTGATACCCCGTGCAATGTCCTGCAGGAGTTCTTGATCTACCGCTGCCTGCTTCTTCATTTCCTCGTATTCCTTCTTCGGAATTGTCACAGTTTCTGGTGCCATAATGCAGTAATAGCAGTGCTCCTTTAAATATTTTCCGTCCAGAAGTGGTGACCTTGAAAGAAAACATTTAAAAATGACAAAGCTCCTGAGGAAACCAATGGACGAAAAGAGGGCTGCATGGTATGGAGTTCTGGCCATCGCTTTGATAGTGGTAGTCACCGGGTTCTTTAGTGTTAGAGGAACATTTCCTGCAAGGAACATTGGCGGGCAGGCCTTCCAGACAGCTTTGGGCGGAGAAGGTGATACCTTCGGTATAGAGGCGGGGATACCTCAGCCCGAACCCATCGTGTTTGGACACGGAGGCTCTTCCGAACTCTGCCAGGATACTGACCCTGAATGTGCAGACAATCCAGTAGATGGCTGTGATGTGCGAGACAAGGATTTCATCCTTACGCAGGATTATAACTTCCCTATGGGCATCGATGTGTGCAAGAGCAACAGGATTGTGGATTGCCAGGGACATACATTGACTGGGACGAATGATGTGCCCATACACATTGGCATCCATGCCAGCCAGAAAAATGCCCTCTCTGACAATATTATTATTAGAAACTGTGTCATTGAAGGCTACGATCTTGGCATCTACATGCTTGAACCAAGTAGCAACAACCAGATTTATGGCAACACAGTCAGAGCAACGTCCAGAGGAACAGCCGGAGCGATGCAACTCTGGGGAGTCAGCAATTCCATGATCCATGATAATGTGATTGCCATGACGGATACATTTGCATATGGCATTACCACCGGTGGAGAAAACAATAATATTTACGCTAACACTGTAGAGGATACTGGGACCTGCGGTATTTGTATCAACGGCAATTTCAACAAAGTGTATCAGAATACTGTCAGAAAACAGTGGCATGGCATAACTATTTCGAGTTATGAAGGAAGCGGTGAGAAAGGAGGAAATGAAATCTACAACAATCTTGTAGAGGATAACAGTAATGGTATTATGACATTCATTGCTGGAGGACCAAACCCAACCATTATCAGAAACAACGTCATTCGTGAGAATGGCAAAGGCATAGGGATAGAGGGAGACGTAAGATCCTTCGGAATAGGTAACCTCGTCAATGGTGAAATATATGAAAACACGCTTATCGGAAATTACCAAGGTATTTCTTTTGCCTTGGCTAAGACATCCACCCCACCATCTAAAAACATCAAGGTGTATCAAAACACCATTATGGGTCCGGGTGCTCCCGCAAGCGATGGTATCATACTAACTAATACGGAAAACACGCAAGTCTTCCAGAACACCATCCAAAATCATGAGAGAGGTATGAGGCTGATCGCTAGGAAGACGCTCCGATTCAGTACCATCACAGATAATATCATACAAGGCAATACAGAGGGCATACTGGCAGATAATCTTCTGCTGGGAGATAGCCAAGACAATGTAATAGCGAAGAATACCATCACCAACAATGAAGAATATGGCATCCATCTCATTCGATGGAGCAATACAGACATACGGGATAACCAGGTCTGCTACAACGGCAATAGCTGCGAGAATGGTGATTTCTTTGTCGAGGAACCGGCCGGTCCCATTACGGGCGACAACAACCAATGCGATACGCCGGATGGCTGGAACGATGCCGGCACAACAGGCTGCACAACTGCTTGTGTGCCTCCAAATGATGATGTGGACAAAGATGGGGTGCCTGACCAGAGTGATAACTGTCCCTGTGTTGCAAATTCAGACCAGGCTGACTGCAATAATAATGGCATCGGCGATGCGTGCGATGCCCCATGCCCGGTCTGCGGCAATGGAATTGTTGAGGAGGGAGAGGAATGCGATCCTGCTGCTCCTGTCGAAGGGCCACAATCTGGCTTCTGCCTGTCTGATTGCACATTCTCTGAGCTGAGCATAGAAAACCCCTGTGATGAGGCAGCCGGAGAATTCTGTGCAGAAGGAGGCTGCCCGCCAGAGGCATTCCCTGCTTCTGGGCAGTGTCCTTCCCTTACCCAGCAGTGCTGCACAGGCGGTCCTTGATAAAAGTGTAGTGTCTCTATTTAGGCGCTTCTGAAGAAGGAAAGGAAACTAATTGAGAGGAGCATAAACCTTTTAAACCATCCCTTTTTCTGCTGCAGCATGGCACCGCCAGCACAGCTGAAGCAAGTGGGGGAGTATGTATGGGAATTGCCTGTCTCTTTTAAAGCAGGCATGAGAGTCCCTGCACGAATCTTTGGCACAGAGAAACTCGTCCAAGAGATGGATGAAGGCGTTTTCAATCAGGTAACAAATGTTGCAACATTGCCGGGCATTCAAAAGTATTCCTATTGTATGCCTGATGGCCACTGGGGCTATGGATTCCCCATTGGGGGAGTTGCGGCATTTGATCTGGAAACTGGCGTTATAAGCCCAGGCGGCATTGGATTCGATTTCATAAGTTAATACGACTTATGACGAATGATCAACTGCGGCATGCGGCTTGTAACGACCAATCTGACCTACGATGACGTCAAGCCAAAACTCAAACTCTTAGTGGATACCATGTTCAAGCTTGTACCTGCAGGAGTGGGCTGTAAGGGATTTGTGAAAGTGAGCAAGGCAGAGTTTGACGAGGTCATGACAAAGGGAGCAAAGTGGTGTGTTGAGCACGGCTATGGTTGGAAGGAAGATATCGAACGGATAGAGGAATATGGTATGATTAAAGGTGCAAATCCAGAGAAAGTAAGCGATAAGGCAAGGCAGCGAGGCATGGATCAGATAGGAACATTAGGTTCCGGCAATCATTACTTGGAAATTCAAGTAGTGAAGGAGCGAAACATCATCAATAAGGAGATTGCAAAGCAGTTTGGGATTTTTCCAGAGCAGATTGTTGTCATGGTACACTGCGGCTCAAGGGGCTTTGGCCATCAGATTGGCACAGACTATTTGAAGATTTTTAACCAGGTCATGCCGAAGTATGGCATCCAGGTTCTCGACAGAGAATTGGCCTGCGCTCCCTACCAGAGCAAGGAAGGACAGGATTACTATGCTGCGATGGCGTGTGCAGCGAATATGGCATTTGCAAATAGGCAGGTGATTCTGCACAGAATCAGGGAAGGATTCCAAAAGGTGTTTGCAAAAACTCCGGAGGAGATGGAGATGCACTTAATCTACGATGTTGCGCACAATATTGCGAAGAAAGAAGAGCACAAGATCGATGGAAAGAAAAAGGAAGTTCTTGTGCATCGCAAAGGCTCAACCAGAAGTTTCCCTCCAGGACATGAGGAATTAGCCCCACTGTTCCAGAAGACAGGACAGCCTGTTATTTTAGGAGGGAGTATGGAGACAGGCAGCTATCTGCTGGTTGGCACAGAACAAGCAATGGAAGAAACCTTTGGCTCTACAGCTCATGGCTCTGGCAGGACCATGTCAAGGACAAAAGCGAAGCATGCAGTCAGAGGGGAAAAACTGCAGCAGGAAATGGAAAAAAGAGGCATTTATGTCAGGGCAGTTTCCATGTCCGGCTTGGCAGAAGAGGCAGGCTTTGCGTACAAGAATATTTCTGAGGTTGTTGAAGCTATTGATAAGGCTGGGTTATCTAAGCCTGTCGTTGGCTTGAAGCCCATAGGGAATGTGAAAGGGTAGCGAAAACTTTATATATTAACTAATAGTTAACAACTAGTAACATCATGGTAACAGAAGATGCCACGGAGAAACGGGTAGTGCTGCTTTTGTGTAAGGACTTTTCTCGTACGCATACTATCACTTCTTTGGCAAAGGAGCTGGACCTGAGTAGGGTTGGGATGTGGAAAGTGCTGAGGAAATTGGAAAAAAAGGGATACCTTTATTTAGAGACGGTCGGTTCAGGAAAAACGAGCACATATACCACAAGCATAAACTGGGAGAATATCTTGGTTGAGAAAACACTTGCACTGTATCTCACCGAAGAAGCAGTTAAGCAGAGAAGGTGGGGAACAAATCTCGCAGCATTAGAAAAGGAAGTTGATTTTACTATTTTGTTCGGAAGTATTCTCTATGCTCCTCAGCAAGCAAATGATGTAGATATTATCAATGTTGCCAAGAAGAACAGATTTGTGAAAATCCAGAAAGCATTAGACATCGTTCAAAAAACACAGGCTAAGAAGATTCATGCTATGAGCTTCACGACATCAGAATTCAGGCAAGAACTGAAAAACGCCAATAAAGCTTTTATAGATGCTATTAAGAAAGGGATTGTGTTATTCGGGCAGGAAAACTTTGTTGCCTTTATGAAAGGAATGCACGGGAAATGAATGTATCATCAAAAGTAAGGGAATGTTTCGTAAGCGCGAAGCGAGACGAAGATAAAGGTAGCAAGCATAAAGGCCTGCTCTTTGTCGGAATTGATCAGAAAAAAGCTGAAGCGCATATACAAAAAGCAAAGACAAATCTGGAAATCTGTGAGCTCTACAAGCAAAAGAGATTAGATTACAAAATTCCGGAGGAATGGTTTTATACAATGTATTATTGTGCCCTTGCGATTCTTGCAAAATTCGGTGTGGAAAGCAGAAGTCAAAAATGCACCGCTTTGTTTTTGCGATATGTAAAGAAGGAAAGGCTCATAGAATATAATGACGAATTTATTGATAGGATTATGGTATATAGAGAAAAAGAGGAAACCACGGATGTGGATGAGCGGGAAAAAGCACGCTACGGTTCTTCTGTTCGCAGCGTAGAGATAATGCAAAAGTATGATGCCATGATGGAAGTGTGTAAGCGTTGCATTACCCAATGCGAGGAACTGGTGTTTTCTGAACAAGGGGTTTCTGTTCCTAGGGAAGTGATGGGATAGGCTTAAAGCCCATTGGGAATGTGAAAGG
>JACOVN010000061.1 GCA_016177315.1 Candidatus Woesearchaeota archaeon | reverse complement strand
CCGTGCATGAGAAGAAATTGCTGTTTGGCTCTATTTCCCATTTCCCAAAGGAAAGATTGGATTATCTGAAAAAACCATTCTTTGAATTGCTGATTTTCCCAGAGAAAATAACAGAGAAAGATTTAGAAATAGATACGAGCATCTTGCAGGAATATAAGGTAAAATATATTATTGTGCATCCAGACCGATACAAAGAGCAGGATAAGGAATTGGGATTGCTGAAGACCATTCCATTTCTGGAGAAGAAATTCAAGAGAATATACCAGGATGAGGAGGTTATCGTGTATGAGGTAGAACATGAAGGCAACTAAGCAGGCACATTGGATCCTTATTGGAATACTGCTACTTGCAGGATTTCTGAGGCTGTATGCATTAGAAACTCTACCAGGCTTGCATGCGGATGAAGCCTGGTTTGGATTGCGGGCAATGGAAATAACTGAAGGAGTATTGCCGTTCAATGGTATGAACCGTTACACTGGTCCACTGTTTGCATACTTGGCTGCGTTACCGTTTCTTTTCTTCCATCCTTCCATTTTTTGGCTGAGATTTGTCCCAGCGTTGTTTGGCATCCTTACTGTGGTATTGAGCTATCTTCTACTGAAGCCATACAACAGACAAGGTGCATTACTCAGCAGCCTGCTCTTCGCTATTCTGCCCTGGAGCATCATCCACAACAGAACTGCATGGGAGGTTTCCCTATTCCCGTTTTTCCTTATTCTTTTGTTATACCTCTACGACAGAAAAAAATATCCATTCCTCCAGGGATTGTTGCTGGGCTTTCTGACCTACACCCACATTTTGTTTGCCATTGTTCCTCTTTTCCTCATTGCCCATATCTTATGGAAGCAGAAGCAGCAGTGCATTGCCAAATCCAATAGAACGTATAATGGTCTTCTCCTGCTCGGCATCCTGGTTGGTTATGCTCCACGGATAATCCTTGGCTTATCGTTCCCAGAGGGAAAAGGTCCTGGCTTGTTAGTTGAGTTTATTCCAAGATTCATCGCAGCTGTTCCGGTCTTCTTCAGCCAGTTCAATGGCGCGGTTTTATTCTTGCGAGCAACCGGAGAAATTGCATCTTGGGTTATTCCCCTGAATGCCATTCTTTTGCTCCTTGCCTTTTCCCTCTTTGCTTGGAGATGGTGGAAAGGAAAAACAGGCTCTTTCGAGAATATGTTGGCAGCCTTTTTCCTCGCTTCCTTTGTTTTCATTTTTATTTTTGTTTCTAGGATTTCACTAAGATATTTTATTATCCCGAATACGTTTGCAACACTGCTGTTGGCCTGCAACATGGCTGCGTTGCCTTCCATGGTTCCTAAGCAGCATAGCAAGTATATATTGCAGGGTTTGTGTATCCTCTTCCTTCTCGTGAATCTTCCGATATTCTGGTTGAATTACTTTGACGCTTTTCAAAAAACTGGGGGAAAATTTACCATCTTTCAACTAGGTAAGGATACGGAATCCAGTGCCCATTTTGCTCGGAGTGATCTATTGTACGATTGCATAACCGAGTATCCGATCAAGACACTCTCCACTGAAGATTATTTCCTTGGCGAGCCGATGACTTTCTACAAAAAAATTATGCCGAGGGAAAAAGTGGAAGGCAAAGGCAAGATTTTTATGGTTGCCTACCCGGACAAGGAGTTTGATCCTGTGATGTATGAAAAGTACCAAGTAACTGAAGTTTGTACCGAGCTGACCAATTTTAAGGCGGTGATGCTGGATGAAAAAGTCAGTTAAAATGTTCGTCATTGCTCTTGTTAGCCTTGTCTTCTTAGGCCTCATTTCTCTCTACCCAATCCTTTATTTAACTGCATTAAACAATGTTGCCATTGAGAATGCTATTATATCGAAATTAGGCTTTGGGCAAGAAGGGCTTACCCTAGAAGGTACCTTGGAGTTCTCCAATCCTGGCTTGGTGGATGTTATGTTAGATAAGATTGAGTACCAATTTATCTTAAACAATACCAAGGAGCAGCTTGGCTCTGGGGAAATTCAAGGAATCTTTATTCCTGCAAAAGGAAATGCGGAATTGCCGTTTAAGAAAGTGATAGAGTGGAAGCCAGGCATCGATGATGCAGTAGAATTGCTGAAAGCGAAGAAAGTCATTTTGACAATACAAGGCACAGTCTCTGCGAAATTCCTGGGCAAAATCTTTACAAGTCCGTTTGTTATGCACCTGGATGTTAAAGCGCATCTACAGCACTATGTACAGCAGCAGATGGAGGAGTTAGGGCAGGGATTGCAGCAAGGGTTAGAGGGATTGAGAGGCTTGTTGGGGTAAAGGAATAGAAACACTTAAATAGCAGTTTTTCATTTCCCCTATTATTATGGGATTCTTCAATCAAGTGAAAACAGTCTTATTGTTAGGAGCTTTGACAGGCTTATTGCTGTTTATTGGCAATTTACTGGGGGGCATGCAGGGCTTAACTATAGCCTTTCTTTTCTCTGTTTTGATGAATGTTGGGATGTACTGGTTCTCGGACAAGATTGTGCTGATGATGTATAGAGCCAGGGAAGCTACAAAAAAGGATTATCCAGAGTACCATGCTATGATTGAAGATATCTGCAAAAAGGCAGGCTTGCCTAAACCAAAGCTGTATATTGTCCCAAGCACCACTCCCAACGCATTCGCCACGGGCCGCTCGCCAAAACATGCGGCCGTAGCCTGCACTGAAGGCATCCTACAGTTATTGAACAAAGAAGAATTGCGAGGAGTTTTATCCCATGAAATGAGCCATGTCAAAAATAGGGATATCTTAATTACTACCATTGCAGCAACGATTGCTGGCGTTATCTCTTATGTTGCCATGATGGCACGATGGGCTGCTATCTTCGGAGGCATGGGAGGCAGAGACAATAATGGCAGAGGGAATATTTTGGGCTTCCTCGTTATTGCTATTCTTGCTCCTATTATTGCCTTAATTTTACAATTAGCCATCTCCAGGAGCAGGGAGTATCTGGCAGATCATACTGGAGCAAAACTCATTAAGAATCCGTTGCCATTGGCTGATGCACTGCAGAAATTAGAAACTGCTAATAAGCAT
Source organism: Candidatus Woesearchaeota archaeon (assembly GCA_016177315.1). Taxonomy (GTDB): domain Archaea; phylum Nanobdellota; class Nanobdellia; order Woesearchaeales; family UBA12501; genus JACOVN01. The sequence continues at coordinate 251 of JACOVN010000061.1, read as the reverse complement.
CACCCGATGAAGTTCGGCAATCCTGCAACCTCCAGCTTGTTTATTGTGAATCCGTTTAGTGGGAGGGCGTTGTTACAATTATTTTCAACTCACCCACCTCTTGCTGAGAGGGTGAGGAGATTGAGGGAAATGAGAGTGTAGGGCCTTTTATGGTTTTGATGAAAAACAAGCAAAATAAGCGAAAGCTTTAAATAGTTCTATAAGGTAACATATGTTACAAAATGAAACCGAAAGTTACAAAAAAGTACCTT
>JACOVN010000076.1 GCA_016177315.1 Candidatus Woesearchaeota archaeon | reverse complement strand
GGCAGCTGGAGAGATCCCAAGTTGCGGGAAATTTCCACCTTGGCCTTTGAGAAGGCTGTAGAGCAATGCATGGAAGAGCAGGTGGATTTTATCCTCATTGCAGGGGATTTCTTCAACACAACATTGCCTTCCCTGGATCTGCTCAAAAGAGTCACTGCCAAGCTCCGGGAATTGAAGGAAAAAGGCATTCCTGTCTATGTTGTTCCTGGAAGCCACGACTTCTCTGTCTCTGGCAAAACCATGTTGGATGTGTTGGAGAATGCAGCATTGCTGAGCAATGTCCTGAAAGGAGAAGAAGTGGATGGAAAACTCAAACTCCATTTTACTGTGGACAAAAAAACAGGAGCAAAGATTACTGGTATGCTCGGCAGAAGAGGAGAACTGGAGAAATCCTATTACCTGCATTTACTGAGAGAGCATTTAGAGCAGGAGGGTGGCTACAAGATTTTCCTCTTCCACAGCGCGATTGAGGAGCTAAAGCCAAAAGAGTTGGAGGCTGTCGCAAGCTGTCCCCTGAGCATGCTGCCCAGGAATTTTTCCTATTATGCAGGAGGCCATGTCCACACCGTGATGCAGAAACATCTGCAGGGGTATGGATGCATTGCTTATCCGGGCCCCTTATTCCCCTGTAATTTTGCCGAGCTGGAGAAATTAGGAGGGGGTGGGTATTACCTGGTGGAGGATGGTAAGGGAGAGTGGAAGCCTATCCAGATTTACAATGTTCTCTCTCTCAGCATGGATGCACAGCATAAGACTCCCAAGGAAGTGGAGGAGGAACTTTCTGCTGCGATCAAGGGCAAGGAATTCAATCGCACCATTGTCACCATTCGTGTAGCAGGGTGTTTGCGGGAAGGAAAGCCATCCGACATCAACTTCAAAGAGATTTTCCAGCACCTCTATGAGCATGGAGCCTATTTTGTGATGAAAAACACTTCCCATTTGACTACCAAGGAGTTTGAGGAAATTGCAGTTGCGCAGAGCACGATTGAAGAGTTAGAGAAAAAATTGATTCAGGAGCACCTAGGGCAGGCAACATTGCCTGGCATTCCTAACCAGGAACAGCTCATCCAGAGCATGATGCAGGCCTTGAGCACAGAGAGTGGAGAGGAAGAAAGTAAGGCAGAGTTTGAGGAACGGATGCGGACACTTGTGCTCGAAGTTCTGGGGATGTCACGGAAAGCCTGAGCACGCCACTTCTGACGAAAACTATTTAAACTATACTCCAGAGACCTATCCAAAAAAGTGGTGGTTGCATGGTGTATGACATTGTAAAGAGGTTCATCCAGAAGGTGTTGGGTGGCATTTTTAAGAAAAAGAAGCACATCAAGCTAGGCTTGTACGGCCCTCCCAATGCAGGCAAAACCACCCTCGCCAATAGGATCTGCATGGACTGGCTTGGGGAAGAATTAGGAAAAGTTTCTCCTATCCCGCATGAAACCAGGGAAATCCAGGTCAAGGAGCAGATCAACATTCGTTCTGGCAACAGGGAATTGAGCTTTAGTCTGGTGGATACTCCCGGCATTGCTACAAAAATTGACTATGAGGATTTTGTCAAGCGAGGCTTGAGTGGGAAAGAGGCCAAGAAAAGAGCCAAGGAGGCAACCAAGGGGGTTATTGATGCCATCAAGTGGCTGGACGACATGGATTGTGTCATGGTAGTACTGGACGCAACCAAGGATCCCTATTCTCAGGTCAACATTACCATCATTGGAAACTTGGAAGCAAGAAAGATTCCAGTCCTGATTGTGGGAAATAAAGTTGACTTGCGAAAGGCGGATGTAAAGAAAATCGGAGGAGCATTCCCCCAGTATGATATCATCGGCATCTCTGCCAAGAAGGGGAAGAACATCGACAAATTGTATGAAGCACTCTTTGTATTGGTGGGATGAATGAGCTTAACCTTGCAGTTCGTGCCGTACACTGAAATCGAAGGATTGAGTAGCTTGGGGAGGATCCGGAAGCTGCTCCTGCTGGTCAAGGAAGATAAAATTGTCCTGCTGGAAGGAAGACTAACAAAGGAGGAAGAGGCAGAGCTGATTAAGACAACGATGGAGGAGATTGATGACACCTTCAAGGGCATTGAATTGCACGTCATTTATCCTGGAGAAGTGGAAGGAGACATCTTCAAGCGTTTCCGCGCCAACGTAACTCACATTCTTTTGGGGAACAGGCAAGGGTTAACCATCATTGGCCCTGCAAGTGTGGTGAAGGAAATCCGCAAGGATCCAAGGAAGATTGAGTTCCTCACCAGAACTCCAGCCAAGAAAAGAAAGAAGCGGAGGAGATGATGCCCCACCAATGCGTGCGATGCGGTACCTTGTATGGCGATGGCGCAAAGGAAATTCTCTCTGGCTGTCAGTGTGGAGCCAGGCTGTTCTTCTATATAAAGAAGGAGCAACTGGAAACAGCCAAAGAAATCCATGAGCATTTGAGCAAGGATGAGAAGAAGCAGATTGAAGAAGATGTATTTGACATCATCGGCCATAAGGATGCTGAGAGGCCAGTTATCCTGGACTTAGAATCTATAAGAATTTTGAAGCCAGGCAAATTTGAGATTGATCTGGTGCATTTGTTTAACAAAGAGCAGCCATTGATCTATAAAATCGAGGAAGGCAAGTACATCATCGACCTTGCAGAGACCTTCCGAAGGAGAGGAGAGCTGAAGGAGGCAGAGGGATCCTAAGGAGAAAATTTATAAAAGAGTACTGCTGATTCTTCCCTATGGCAAAAAAGAGGAAAGGTGCGGGTATCAAGGCGCTCGTACTGAAGGCCCTGAGTGCAGGATTTCTGGACAGCATGAAGGAAGGCATTGCGTCTTCCCTGGAAACCTTGCAAACGAAAATCTATGAAACCCAGCGAATGCTGATCAAGGAACTTGCCTTATTTTTCTTCATGCTCGTTGGCCTTGTATTCCTCTTAGTAGGATTAACCTTGCAAATTCCAAAATGGTTTCACATTGATATTGGTATGAGCTTTCTGTTCATGGGACTGCTGATCTTGGTGGTAGTCCTGTTCTTGAGAAGCCAATGGCAACAACGGAGAGGGTGATCGATAATGGCAAGACGAAGGAGAAGATCCGGTAGAAGAATGGCACGAAGAGCAAGAAAGGCTCGAAGAATGGTGAGAACGGGAAAGAGGAAAGCAGAACGAGCACTGCGAAAATTAGTCAGAGCAAGAAAGCAGCTCACGGGACAGCTACAGAGAACAACAAAGCAAATGATTGCGGTTGAGCACCGTATTGAGCGCTACACTGCTGGCCACCCAAGGAGAGCATTGGCTGGAGCAGTAACTGCAGGAGCCATGCTCGGAGCAGCAGCGATGCTCATGCGGCAGAGGAAGAGATTACTGAAGATAGCTACCAGACGGAGGAGGAGAAGGTAAACCTTTTTTCCTTCTTTCTTTTTTTCTTTTTTCTCAGAAAGCTTTATATAATCCTCCATCGTTCTTTTCGGCATGAAAACAAAATACTTGTTGTTGCCTTTGCTCGTGTTGTTTTTTATTCTTCTCGTTGCCTGTGTACAACAAGTTCCAACCTGTCCCGATGCGAACCAGAACGGTATCTGCGATACAGCAGAGCCTGCAGAAGAGCCAGTGGTCGAGGAAAACCAAGAGCCAGAAATTGAAATAGGAGAAGAAAAGGCAGAGGAACCAGAACCTGTTGTTGTAAGTCCGGAGCCAGTTATTGAGGAACCTGCAGAAGAGACGCCAGCAGAAACGTTAGAACCAGTGCAACCACAACAGATTCAGGATTTGCTGGAGAAGTTCAACCAAAAGGTGAAGAGCTACTCCTATGTGCACGGAGATAAGAAATTCAGCATTCTAGGGGATAGGATCAGGGTGGAGCTGGGCAGCTATGGGAAAATCAATAGCTCGTATGCGTTCAATAGCATCTATATAGACAGGGCCGCACAACGAGCAGTAGCATATTGCGAAGGTACAAGGAACATTGCCCAGCGAATCTGTGGAGAGCATGTTGGCCCTTTTGCCGTGGATTTTAAGCAATACCATGAGAAAACCCCTGTGGATTGGCTCTTGGAGTATAAGTATGACAAACCAGTGAACGTGGAATGGGGCCAGCAGGTGGTGCAGAGTAGGCGTGTCGATTTATGGGTGTTTGAGAAGGCAGGAACAAAGATTGAGATGCTCATCGATACAACCTATGCCTTCCCGCTCCGTGTTACGTTGATCAAGGGAGACAAATCAACCAGCTATTCCTATACGCAAGTATTCGTCAATAACGTGAAGCCGGAAACCTTCGAAGGGAAATTTCCGTAAAGGTAACAAAAATTCGCCGCTCGGAGCTATCTCCACCATAAAGGGTAGGGCTTTACGCTCCTCGCTTTTACGGGCAAATTTTTGAAACCATCGAAAAGCCTTCATCTCCACGCTGAAGCGTGGAGCTTTCGGCTTATTCGAGGTAACAACTTTTTTATAGTCTTCTCCCTATTGCTCGACTATGCTGAACAGACAAATTCCTTCCATCACGATCATAGGTACTTCCCACATTGCAATGGAGAGCATTCGAGAGATTAAGGAAATTATCCAGCAGGAGAAGCCAGGCATTGTTGCGCTGGAGCTGGACAAGAGAAGGATTGCAGCACTCATGGATAAGAAGGAGCGAAAATTCTCTTGGCGGGATATTTGGCACATGGGCTTTAAAGGTTTGCTCTTTGCCCTGATTGGTTCTTGGATTCAGAAGAAATTGGGGAAAATTGCTGGAGTAGAGCCAGGGCAGGAAATGCTGACAGCAGTAAAGGAAGCAAGGAAAAGGAAAGCAAAGATAGCGTTGATCGATCAGAACATTGAAATAACCTTGCAGAAATTCTCCCAAAAATTGAGCTGGAGGGAAAAGTGGCACATGGTACAGGATGTGCTGAAGGGCATTTTTTTCAGGAAACAAGAGCTGGAGAGGCTAGGCTTGAACCAACTGGATTTACAAAAAGTCCCTTCCCAGGCAGTGATCAGGAAATTAACCCATTTGCTGCGAGAGCGGTACCCCAATATTTATGAGGTGTTGGTTGCAGAACGGAATGTTATCATGGCGAGGCATCTTGCTGCACTGCAGGAATACTATCCGAAGGAACGGATTGTTGCGGTGATGGGAGCAGGGCATGTGGAGGGGGTGGTGCAGCTACTGAAGCATCAAGGTTCTCTTCGCCGTTTGCCCATTTCTGCGCGCTTGTCCGGTTCCTGAGCAATACAAGAAGGCTGTGTCATGCTCTCAGCAAACTATTTAAAGGCACTCCTCCAGAATCCTGCCTATGGGTACCTTAAGCTATAACATCCAGCGGTACTTCAAGTTCAGCGGCGAAGAGATCAGAGCCATGCTCTTCGGGATTTTCGTCATGGCATTTGTTTTTTCTTTCAACGATTGGGGAGAGGGTGGTTTTCAGTTCTTTGTCGGAATACGGAACCTGTTTAACGCACTGCTCATCGCATTGCTTGCCTTGCTTGTCCATGCATCTATGCAGCGAATTGCCGCCCTCTATATAGGATTTAAGGCAGAATACAGGAACTGGCTCTATGGGCTGATTTTCAGCATTGTCCTTGCTATTGTTTCCCGCGGAGAATTACTCTTCCTTGCTCCCGGGGGTATGATAGCCTATCATATGGCTGGCCATAGGCTTGGGGCTTTTCGATACGGAATAAATTATTGGGGCATGAGTCTGTGTGCTATGATAGGTTCGTTGGCAAATCTTGCCCTTGCGGTGCTGTTCAAGGTTTTACTTTCTCTTGCTCCAACCAATCTCCTGCTGAAGCAGGCCTTTATCTTCAATCTCCTCTTGGCAGTTTTCACCATGCTGCCCATTCCTCCTCTGAACGGAAGCCATCTCTTCTTTGTCTCGAGGCTTACGTATGCGTTTAGCTTTACTTCTATTGTAGCAATGGCAGCTTTGTTATACTTCTTCGGCATCTTCATAGCACTCTTTGTTGGCTTGTTGATTGGTGTTGTGTGTTGGCAGGCTTATTACTGGATCTTTGAGGCGACATGACATGACCTGGCAATCAAAACTTTGGAAGGAGAAGAAAGGATTCAAGTACCACGAGTTTTGGCCAGAGCTCTTCTTTGTGGTCTTTCTGATTTTGAGTTTCCTTATTTCTGTTTTCCTTCCCAGTAAGGTGATGAGCTACATTGTGATTTTCATCCTTGCGATTGGTTGTGGGAGATACATCCAGTTCAGGAAAAGAGGATTTCCGTATTTCCTCATTGTCGTTGGCTTGTTGATTGGCTATTTATTGGGAAATTTATTGGGAAATAGGTATGGCAACTGGAGAACGATTCTGTTCCTGTTCATTTTTGGCACGGTACTCAGCTACTACCTACACGAAAGAGGGTATATGAAGTAGTCTTCACTGGACATCTCTGGCCAAAGCATTTTTAAATGAGGCTTTCTTCCTTCTCCTTCATGTTAGGGGGTGTAGGGGTAGAGCAAGGGGGTAAAGGAAAAGAGGAAGGAAACCCTTTTCTGAGGAATTTTCAGCCAAGGCTGTATCAAGAGACCATTTTCCATACTGCCAGCAAATGCAATGCCTTGGTTGTATTGCCTACCGGCATGGGGAAGACTGCCATTTCCATGATGCTCGCAGCCCAGCGATTGCATCTCTTTCCAAGTTCCAAAATCCTTATCCTTGCTCCAACCAAGCCATTGGTGCAGCAACATATGGAAACATTCCAACAGTTTTTGAATGTTCCGCAAGAAAAATTTGCCTTGTTTACTGGAGAAGTCTCACCAGAAAAAAGGCGAGCATTATGGAAGGAGAGCCAGATTATCTTTAGCACGCCACAAGGTTTGGAGAATGATATTATCTCCAGCAGAATCAATTTAGAAGAAGCCAGTTTATTGGTTTTTGATGAAGCCCATAAAGCAGTTGGAGATTATGCGTATGTCTTTTTGGCTAAAGAATATGCAAGAAGAGGGAAATTCCCCAAGATTCTTGGCTTGACTGCCTCTCCTGGGAGTGAAGTGGAGAAGATCATGGAGGTTTGCAGGAATTTGAGGATTGAGGAGGTGGAGGTTAGGACAGATGAAGACCCTGATGTCAAGCCCTATATTCAGGAAGTGGAAATGGAATGGGTCAAGGTGCAGTTGCCAGAAAGCTTCCAGCAGATTCAGAAATTCTTGAAGGATTGCTATGCAGAAAAATTGAGAGCCATGCAGAAGCATGGATATTTGAATAGATTTTCCTTGAGTAAGACAGAGCTATTGGAATTGCAGGGAAGATTGCACGGAGAGATTGCTCAAGGGAATAAGGATTTCAATGTTTTACGAAGCATTTCTCTGGCTGCCGAGGCATTGAAGGTGGTGCATGCTTTAGAACTTTTGGAGACGCAAGGCATTGCTGCATTGTGGAAATATTTGCAGAAATTGCAGGAGGATGCTGCAAAGACTACGAGCAAAGCAGTGAAGAATCTCATGAG
>JACOVN010000075.1 GCA_016177315.1 Candidatus Woesearchaeota archaeon | reverse complement strand
TTGTGAGAGGGGTTATAGATCCTGTTGCATTCATTCAGCAATTTCAAGGAAGAATCCCCATCTGCCATCTTGGTGGACAGGTGACAATGCTGTACGAGGATGGAGATATTACCAAGATCGGTTCCCATATGCCCATTACCTTCGGCCATGATCCTAATGAATTCATTGCCAATGATGCATTGCGAAGAGAGCATAATAAGATTCGGGAGGAACAATTGAGAAGGTATATAACAGCGTTGCATGAAGCCGGATGCCGGCAAGGGGTGTTTGAAATCCATGTTGGACAGGAGCAAAGAGGGAAGAAATGGAAATTCTACTACGAGCTTTCCGCGCGGAATGTAAGGCAGATATTAGAAAAATTATAAGTATCTATGGGAATAATATATTATCTGGCAGGAAGAATTTCTATCCCCTCCTGAAAGTCAGAAGCGGTTTCGTAGCCCTTTTCAGCGTCTATTCGAATGATCCGCTGCAGCTCTGGATCAATTCCTTTTGTTTCTGGATCTGTAGCATGTATTCCTGAAGCAAAAATGATTCTATCCATTCCTAAAATAGCAACACCATTCTGCATAATTCCACCATCTTCTACAGCATCATCGAGAGATGTGTGCCCATTCAGGAGAACTCCGCTTTGATCCCAAATACCCCGTCTGTCCCACAGTGTCGCATATACTTGTGTTGCATTAGGGTTTCTTGCTGCCAATGATTCCAATGCTTCCGGCGCAAATCCATGAAACGCCACAACACCATTTTCCATAACAATTCCAACAGGAAGCTGTTCCAAGAATTCCAATATCTCTGGTGTCATTCTGGTTACGAGATCGAAGTTGGATAAATCAAGAGATGTATAAAATGCATCCGATTGGAATATGGCCTCAGGAGGAATTCTATTTCCATCCTTATCGGATAATTGCACTTTTCCTTCCCGAACCCTGCTTGCATACTCGGGTATGGTAATTCTCATTTTCGCAGCATGCTCTTCAAAGAAACCTAGGAATTCCTGTTTTGGAACTGGAATTTCTGGCGCTGTTAAGATAAGGCGTGCATTGTGTTCTATGTCTTCCAGGCTGAGCCTTCCGTGCCTTCGCACCTGCACTCTTCCTTCCAGAATAGCCTGCAATGCGTCTTGGAATGGTATGTCCTGATCCCTTGCAATCGCTGTTACAGCCCTATAATACTGCACCGCTTGCCATTCATGGTTTCCCATAACTGGGATGACATTGTTTGGATCGAAACCGGCTTCTCGCAAGCGTTCCTTCCATTCCATCAAGTATCGCATGATCTTTACATCTCCGCCTATCTCAGCATACGGAACTTCCATCAACTTTCCATCCCTGATTTGTATAACATATTTCGTATCAGAGAAATCTCCTAGGAAAACCACCTTATCTCCTTCCCTGGCTCTTTGTTCCAGTCCATGCTTTCTTAGAATATCCTGAAAAGCTTCAAAATCAGAGTGCAAATCAGTAACAACATAGACAGTATAATTCCCCTTTGGCATGGTCACGACACTCCCCCTTCTCTCAAATTCGTTCACCCCTGCGATGAATTCTAAGTTCCTTTCCTTTGTCTCTTCTCGAGGATCCTTCTCTACTGGCTTTTCTTGCCGACTGTTTTGCGAAGAATACAGCCATCTGTCTATTGGAATAGATGGAAAATATCTGCTTGCTAATAGAAGTGCTGCCAATCCAAGCGCCACACTCCCTATTGCGATGCCAAACTTCCTTCCCTCAAAACTTGGCGCCATAGCTTCTGCACGATCCTGTGCCTCCTGTTCCTCTCTACTTTGCATGAAAAATTCTAATCCAAACGCCGGAAATGGAAACTTTCCAGATTTCCATTCTGTAGGGTCTACAAAGCCAGGCCGATAACGCAGAAGAACATCAACTTTCTTACCAGAAACCCGAATGATATCTTCCGGGTTAAGGTCCACAAAACCTTCTACTGCACTATCGTTGATTTTTACTGCACCAGCAGAAGGCACAATGCGATGACCGTCATTGCTCTTCGCTATTCTTGCGAGCCTTGTTCCATCTTTTGCCTTGATATCGCAGAAGTCTGTTGGTGACACTATTACACCCTTTTGCTGATATGCTGGTTTCTCGCCAGAAGCATCGAGCTTGCTTAGAATGTCAAGGATACAGCCCTGCTGCAGCTTTATTCTTTCTACCTCTAAACCATAGGGCCTATATCTTCCAATGTGCTCTACCGGCTCATCATTTCCATTGCGTCCATTCGGAGCTTCCTCTGCCTGATAAACAAACTGGATATTGGTGCTCTTTCCCTGGATGGTGATTTTCGTTCCTGGAGCGAGTCCATAACTTGCCCCGGGGTCAGCATCCTTTGCTATTTGCTCAGGAAGCGCTGAAAGGTGGATTCTGGCATCGCGCAATTGTGTGCTGAGCATTTCAGCAGCAGGGGAAGCCTTTTCCACCTGTGACAGTTCTGTGCTCAACAGGCTGATTTGCGCTTCCAATCTTGGACCTTCTACTTCCCGCGGATTGTATGTCAGCAGGGCTTTTCCCTGCGCAATGCGCAGCTCAGCTCCCCCTGGAAATTCTCTGCAATCTGGATACGATAGAGCTACCTGAGACTCTGCTTGTGGGTTTGCTGCGAAGATAACACGCTCCCCGAGATTTTGAATAATGGCAACCAGTGTTCGCTCTTCTGCTTGCGCTGTTTCAGAAAAGAGCCTCTTTACTGCTCCTACAGGCTTCGGCGCAGCGTAGAGTTTGACTCTCTGCTGGGGAAGAACTTCTACAACATGGCCATCTTCATAGCCTTCCTCGATTCTCCGCAGATAGGGTTTTATCATCGTCCTTGGAATGATGTTGTGTTGTTATATGTTATTACTATTAAGTGGTATATAAAGCTTTCTATTTCTTCATTTATTTTCATTATGGAAAATAAATATCTCCGACAGAGCCGAAAGTCGATATCTTTAAAAATTGACAGTGATCCCTATACAGAAGGAGAAAATGATATTATACCATAAACTGGTTACCTATTCTGGGCTTATAGGTACATTTGGCGCTTTGGCAATGGCGTTTGCATGTTCTCAACCTCATGAACTAGAACAAAAGGCAGCACCACCAAAGAGGCCTGCGGTTTCCATTACAACTGTTCCTCTTCCTGAAGCATATCGGACGGATGCCGGAGAAGCAAAAGGGGAAACCCATTCGTATGATGTATCTCCGGAGATAGATTATGCTGCGTTAGTAGCGGTGGGTTGGCATCAACTCACACTCTTGCCTGCGGTACGCAGTCATGAAACAGGAGCTGCAAAATTCAGCTTGGATTCGAGAGTGTGCGAGGAACAAATACAGGCAAGTATAACTAAAACCAGAGATGTACTAAAAGACTTCCCTGAAGATTATGACATCTTGCTTCGGAGTATCGATTTGACTGAAGCACTGTTGCAGGAGCGATGTATGAATCCTGTTGGGGAAGCATTTACAGCATTCCGAAAGGAGTTATATGGAGCATGCATAGATTACGAAGCTACGCTTGTGGAAGCGGCACTCCAGAATATGGATATTCCCATCGCAGGGGCTGCATTAGCGAATGTAAAGATCTGTGCAATAAAAGGAAATTTACAAATCCAGGATCTTGTCAAGGAATTAGACGCACAATTTGATTCTTTGAGTGAAGTGTGTGATAGTCTTGATGATATCGAAGATTATATTATTGACGATCTAGAAGATGAGCCATTAACCATATTTTAATCCTTCCTTCTATGCCTTTTCCACTACCTTTACCAATTCTCCAATCTCCCCTATCTCAAAGTCTGCATCCTTGCATTCCTCTCCTTTGATATTTCCATATTTTGCGTAGCAGGTTCTCATCCCCATTTTCTTCGCCCCTGCAATGTCCCGCTCTGGCCAATCTCCCACCATCAAAACCTCTGCGGGTTTCAGCTTCAACTCATTCAGCACTGTTTCAAATGGTTTCGTTGCTGGCTTTTTCATGCCGGTGTCATCCAAGCAAACAATAACGTCAAAGAAATGCTCCAATTTCATTTCCACTAATCTCAGCCAGGCATTCATCTTTGGTGCATCTGAGAGGATGGCAAGCTTCAATCCCTTCGCCTTTAGTTGAATCAATGTAGGAATCACATTGGGATATGGCTCCATATACCCAACCTGGGTTTTCCGATAGGCAACAATGCCATGAGCCAGAATTCTGTAATCCACTTTTCCCTCCACTTTTTCCAGGAATTTCTGGAAAATCCCTTTGTACTCGATGCCATACTCGTCGTACAACCCAAAGAGTATTTTCAATGCTTCTTCCTTCTTCCATTTCAATCCTGCCCCGATCATGGCTTCTACCGCCGCTGTACAGCACAGTTTCTTCATCCGCATGAAGTCAATTAAGGTGTTATCTAAATCAAAAATGATTGCTTTCATCATGGAAAAAAGAAACAGGAATGGTTATATAAAGTTTGCGACCTTCAGCCAGAAGACTCTGTTTCCTCCAAATCCACACCGCATTCAGGGCAGTAGGTATCTTCCGCTTCCAACGATGTCCCGCACATGAGGCATTCCTTGGGCATGGCACCCACCTTTTTGAAGCACATCCTGGGATATTGTTCTGACACTCTCTTAGGCAAAACTAGTATTTAAATGTTCCTGCCTTTCCATGTCGCTCCTGCCAATCGTGCTCCTTCCACCATGTTGGAGAGTTTTGCATGAATAATACTCAGCCCTTCTGCATCCTTTCTTGTTCTCAATCCACAATCTGGGCAGGCATAGAGAAAGCCAGGGTCATAAAATCTTGCAGCGTGGAGAATTCGCTCCTTTACCTGCTCTGCAGTCTCTACTTCATTGGTATGTACTCGCAGCACGCCAATGCCAACCTCCCACGGTTGTTCTGATTCTTGGTTCAATTCCTGGAATCGCTGCAGGATTGCATATCCCTCCCTGTTTGCTAACTCCAGACAGATGTGCCGGAACAACAATCCATTGAGATGAGGGAAAAGCCTGTTGTAGTCTCTCCCAAAGCAGATGTGGATGCTGAACTTTGCTTTGTCCTGCAAACCTTCCACTGCACGATTCACTGCTGAAACAACAATGGGCATTTCTCCGGCAACAACCGTTGCAGCAGGTTCATCCATTTGAATCCACGCAGCACCTTGCGAAATGAGTTTTTCCAAATTTGGTCGCACCACTTCTTCTGCGAATGCCCATGCGAGTTGCTCTCTTGCGTGGTACAATGCCTTGTCCCAAGGTTCTGTCTCCAAGCGCTTTGGTAAGTAGTGGCTGTCAGAACACCACGCCGCTAAGGTATAGGGGCCAGTCACAGGAACTTTCACTGGCTTACGTGCATGCGGCTGAATAATGGGCAACTCTCGATCATGGTAAAGGCTTTTCAATCGTAACTGATGAACAACATCCCCTCGATGATAATACGCTTCCCCAAAAGAGTGCACCTCCTCTGGAAAAAACCGAATGCCTTCCACTTGTCTCAGTGGATACTCATTCATTTCAATGCGCAGCGCCTCCCCATTGAAAACAAAATCTAGTCCTGTGCTCTCTAAAAATCGAAGATTGAAAATAGTCCCTAATTCCCGGAGTCGTTGCTGCTCTTCCCCATTCCGCAGCTTTCCCTTCTCCATGAGTGCTTGGAATTCTTCCTTCTCTTCAAACTCTATCCTCTCTGCCCAATAGTTCAAACCCTTGCTATCCTGCGGTAGGACAAGCCAAGGCTTCGGCAGGCTTCCAATCTCATACGTTTGCAGCATCTTGAACATACCTCTTGATTGCTCCCAGCCTCCTGATTTTCTCCAATGCAATGCTATACGACAATTCCGTCAATTCTCCTGTTGGTGCAATGGCAAACCATAATGGTTTTAGCTTTTCGAGGAATGGTTGCATTTTTTGCCATACCATCTCTGGCTCTTCCGGATTCTTTGGAAGGGAGAAGGCATGCTGCGCATGGACAGCGCCAAAGACAACACCTTTTCCAGCTGTTTCCTGCAATTCCTCTGCCTGTTTTGCATCGATAGCAAAAGCGTCAAAGCCAATGCCGTCAACCGGAAAGGAGAACAGCTCTGCAAAATACGGTGCAGCATTGCCAAAATACGTAAAGAGTATCGTTTGTACAGATGTTGGCAGGTTCCTTACGACCCGTTCCAATCCTCGTCGAGCAATAGGGAAAATTTCTTTGCCTGGATGCTCGTACACCAAGCAAGGATCCGTAAACTGGATTTGCCGGATGCCATGGCCAGCAAAGAATTCTGCCTCTTGTGCCAGAATTGCAGCAAAATCCTCCACCAGCACTTCCAAGGAAGCGTATGTCTTGTTTCTATCATTGGAGAGAGATGCGAGGAGGAAAGGGGAAGGCAGAACAACTTTCCCATTCTCTCCCAAGGCATCGAGGTGCATGTATGTTGTTAAAAATGGTTCCTCTGCTTTCAATTTTCCCTGGATCTCCAATCTTGGAAAAAACTTATTCGTGTCAAACCATCGATCCATGTCCACCTCTTCCTTCAAGCTCTTCCTCGGCTTAATACCCCTAATCTCTTGGGAAAAAGGAAAGAGCAGATCCGGCCAGAACAGGGGATCTTGAATATAATTGAGGCCGGCTTCCTGCTGGGCTTGGACAATAGAAAAAGCATCTCTCTGTTCAATCTCCCGCAGTTCTGCTTCCGTACAGTTCCCTTTTGTATACTCTCTCCCCGCGGAGATCCTCGTCTGCGATCTGGGAAAAATCCCTGTTAGGTACGCCTCAACCATGGCAAGAAGCAAAAGAGCCTACTATAAATATCTTATTGCACAAAAAATTCCTAAACGAATATTTGCCTAGCGGTGCCGCTCTGCTCTCGGATGTTCATGCCCAAGCTCTCTGCGTTTCAGCAAATACTGGATGTGCTTCTGCTTCTCCTGGTGGAATTTTTTTGCATCAAAGCCAAAGGCGTCTAGCATCATGGCTGCATACTCCCCTCCTAAGAAGTGAGGCAGAAGGACATAGGATACTCCTGCATGGTACAAATCCATGGCTTCCTCGATCTGGTGGGCAACAGTGAGGAGAATTGCATCCTTATTCACCAATCGTACTTTGTGAGCCAACAGTAAATTCGTTTCTACACTAGGGATGGTGGAAATAACCATCTTGACGTCCTTCCAGTTGAGCTCGTTGAGCAATTCACTGTCTTCTGCATCGCCGTACTTGCATGGCACCCCTTCCTTGCTCAATTGCTGAATCGTTTCTGGGTTAAAATCCACCACTAAATATTTCTGCTTTGCTTTCCTGACATGCTCCAAAAGACTGAAGCCAACTCTGTTGTAGCCAAAGAGCAAAACATCATAGCGCTTCTGCTCTGCAGGCAGGAGCTGATCCACCTTCCTCCCTCTTCTCTCAAAAATGGTGAGGTATGGTGCAAGGAACGGGTAGATTTTCTCTGCATAGAGGATGAAATAGCTGGAGGAAAATATGGTGATAATTCCAATCAAGGTGACAAACCCCAATATTTCCTGCTGCACATGGCCAAGCTTCACCCCCAATGCAATCAGGATTAAGGAGAATTCACTAATCTGTGCAACCGTCAGCCCTGCTAAAAAGCCCGTCTTTTTTGTGTACCCCAAGATGCCCATCAATACCATCATAATAATTGGATTGCCGATCAAAACAAAAAGTGAAAGGAAAAGTGCCGGTACCATATTCCCCCGCACATACCCGAACTGCATCTGCGCTCCTAGGAGAATAAAGAAGATGATAAGGAAGAAATCTCTCAATGGTCTCAGCTTCGCACTTATTTCATAATGGAATGGGGTCATGGAGAGCGTAATGCCTGCCAAGAGTGCCCCGATTTCTATCGAAAACCCAAGATAGTTAAAGAGTGCTGCGAGAAGCAAACACCACCCGATGGAAAAAATAAAGAGGAGTTCCTGAGACTTAGCAATAAAAAATCCAATTCTCGGGAAGAGGAAGTAGGAGAAGAAGAAGAGGAAGGAAAGCACCAAAACGCCAGTGCTGAAAGTGGCAAGGGAAAAGAAGCTCTCGTCTTTTGTGGCAGAGATGAACATGAAAATCAAAATGGCAATAAGGTCCTGCACCAGTAGAAATCCAACGGAAATTCTTCCATAGAGGGTTTCCAGAACCTGCTTATCGGATAAGAGCTTGACGATGATGATGGTGCTGCTGAAGGTGAGAGCCACAGCAACGTAAACAGATGGGAGAACAGGGAAACCGAATGCTCTCAGGATAAAATATCCGACCAGAGCAGTAAAGGCCACCTGTCCAATGCCAGTAATAGCAGCAACGCGACCAATACTCTGGATGACTTTTGGATTCAAGCCTAAGCCTACGATGAACAAGAGCAACGCAATCCCTATTTGGGAGAAGATAGCCAGGGTTTCTGTGGACTGCACAATATTCAGGAAAAAGGGGCTCGCCAGAATGCCTGCAATGATATAGCCAATGATGAGAGGTTGCTTCAAGACTCGCATCAAGAGGGAGAGTAACACAACCAACAAAATAATGATGCTTAATTCTGTAAACGTATCCACTGGAAGGTTCATCTATGGATTCACCTCTTTCTGCGAAATTGGATAGAAGTATATTTAAATATCTTTCCCTCATCGATGCCAGCACAGCTAAATATCCAACTCTGCCACTTCCTTGGCATGCTGCTCGATGAACGCTCTTCTCGGTTCCACTTCATCGCCCATGAGAATCGTGAAAATTCTGTCCGCCTCTACCGCATCCTCAATCGTAACCTGCTTCAGAATTCTCACACTTGGATCCATAGTTGTTTCCCACAATTGCTCGGGGTTCATCTCTCCCAAACCCTTGTATCGCTGCATATTCACATTCTCCATGCCAATGTCGTGCAGTACTTTTGCCTTCTCCTCATCGCTGTACACATACCGATGCTGCTTCCCTTTGCTGATTTTGTAGAGGGGTGGCTGCGCAAGGAAGATGTGCCCTTGCTCAATGAGTTTTGGCATGTAGCGGTAGAAAAAAGTGAGCAGCAAGCATGCAATATGGTTTCCATCCACATCAGCATCGGTCATGATAATATTATTATCATGACCGATGCTGATG
>JACOVN010000065.1 GCA_016177315.1 Candidatus Woesearchaeota archaeon | reverse complement strand
GGTTAAATAGGCCATCCCTTTTACTCAACAAACTCCTATCTCCCTGCCTGTAATGTGCCTCTCTTCGTAGCGTCTCTGCTCCGCCAAGCACAAATTTCTTGACCTCTTCTGCCATGAGCCCTCCCCAGAGCAATGCGATGAGAGGATTCTGCTCTTTCCCTGCAAAGTTCGGCATGAGATGTGCTGCTTCAACTTGATCACCAGGATGCCACATCATCAATTTTGCATAACTCTCTGCCACTCCGCTGGTCAGTACCGGTACTTTGTGCTGCTGTGCATATTCCAATACTAAGGCCTTTGACCGAGGATTATTGGTAGCATCTACCATGACGGTAGAGCCGTGAAGGAAATCCAAGCCCAACCTTGTTTCCAAATCGATAGGAATGCCGATGGTTGTGACCTTGGGATTCAGCAATTGTAAAGTTCGTTCATATCCCTGTACTCGAGGCTCTCCCTGCAACGGTACATCCATGAACCATTCCTTGTCCCTAGGCTCTCCAGCACCCAGAATCCTGACGTGGCCAATACCTAACGCCACTAAAGGCATAGCGGTATATTTAGCACAGTTACCATCACCAACAATCGTGACTGTTGCACGAGCAAGCTTCTCCTGCCCTCCCTTTCCCCAGATGCGCTCCTGGCGCTCGTAGCGATCGAGCTCATTCATGGCAATACCTCTTTCCTTGTTCCCTCTCTCCTCTACTGGCAAGGGAATTTTTCTCATTCCTCGCTTTTTCAATCCCAGCTTCATTTTCCTTTTCCCTCAGGTGGAGGTATGCGCGCTAGTGGTTCTACTTCCTTATCCCTGCCAAGCTTATAGAGAATGGGAATATATTGCTCAAGCGCAGCATTCTTATCTCCATGGATAAACGCCAGCATGAATCGGATTTCCGGATGCTTGGGATCTCCGGCTAAACGGTCGGTAATATTATCTTGGATTCTTTTGAGCTTGTATGGCTCAAAGCGAGGCACAAAAACCCCTGCTTCATCTGAATAGAGTTCTCCTACATGAGCAATAGTCTCCATTAATCCTTTGGAGTGGGTTTGGTCCAGCATCTCAAATACCCGATCCAGGTATTCCGAATACCGCACTGCTGGACTCTCAAATGCAGTGAGATAGGCTGCTGCATGGTATGCAAAGATGCACGCTATCTCATTTAAGAAGAGTATATCTTGCGATCGTTTTTGGCGGGTCTGCGTTGTGGTTGTGCCACCAGACGGTGCGCTGGAGTTCGAATGTGTATGTGCTTCGATGTCTTCTGGGCTCATTACACCATTCTTATAACTCTCACTATCACCAAGCCATCGACCAAACCATCGGCCGTGGCCCCTCCTTCTCCTTTTTCTGCTGCTCAACACGACAATCGTAGATTTTGTTGGCGGAGGAAACTGAATCCGCTCTCTTACCATGGCTTCCAGGGTCTGCGGGTCTGCTGTTACGTCCTTTTCTACTTCTCTAGGCTCGACGTTCGTTTTATAGGCGTATTTCTTTACCGTTCCTTTGCCTGTGATAACCTTTTCTTCGACCACTCCAACAAGTGCGTACGGCTCCTCTCCTCTATCGTTCACCACAACGCTGTATCCAAATCCAACAATCTTTGGCTCTGCAGTTTCCAGCTGTACCAGTTCTAATACGTCAGCAAGGAATGCCTCGCGCTCTACCGCAATCCTTTTTCCTTTCTCAATTCCATACTTTATGAGCAATGCCTGAAATGCCTCTTCCTTGGGCAATACATACCGAATAACGGCATCCTCAACATCCTGCCCAGTAAGGATAATCTTTCCGTCTTCTACATGCTTGGTGATTCTGCTCTCAATGAGGTCCAATCGCGTTGGAACAGCTTGTTCAGTATTCAGCCGCACCGAATTCAAGACCTGGACAAAATTACCATCATCAAAAAAAGAATGACCAACTGGACCACCACCATGGCTGTGCAGCCAGCCAATGATATAGAAATCCGTTCCAAGCAGAGCATTGAGTTCCTGTACTTCTGCACTCGCTTTCGCTACATGCTCCCCTTCAACAACTACATGGCCGCGCTCAGCTTTCGTTCCCTTCACGATCAATAGGTCACGGGCAATGAACAAGGGATCAGCCTTGGAAGCCAACAGGAAAGAGAACCACTCATGCGAATCTCCAGCAACTTTTTTCACTATTTGGCATATGGTGTGTGCTTTCTCTCGTGTCCCTTTTGACATAGGAACAGTGGTAGGGACGGGTAACACTTCTTCTTCCTCGTCTCCTTTTTCTTTTCCCTGCAATAAGGCTAGAACATCATCTTGTTCCTTTTGGTCCATCGGCTCTTCCCTCCAAGTTCCATTCATTGGTGATGCGGTATCCCTGTTGAACTGCTTCTTCTCTCGTCATCTGCCCGCCATGGTAGAGAGATTTTCGCAATGGAATGCCAAAATAGGGGGCATTCTCATCTCTTTGGCCGTGCCTGTCCAGGCTCTCGATGGTTAATCCGCTGGTGAATGCATTGATGGCATAAGAGATGTGCCGCACAATATCAAAGGCGCTGTTCCCAAAGCTCCGCTGGGTGAGGATGCAGATGTGCTGGTACGGCGTTTCCCAATCCTTGAGCGTGGGGTGTACCATAGCATTGGCAACATACGGTCCGTGGGAATGAATTTCTCCATGCGAGGAATTGATCCGAACACTGATCTTCGCCGGCGGAAATGGGTGGTACTGCTCTGGCTTCAGGGGATGCTGCATCGCAAACTTTGGCATTTCCCAGTACACATAGAAATGATCCTGCTCTCGAATATAGCCGAGATTCCCATAGCAGAACTCCTTTCGGTCCGCAAACCGTTCCAGAGCAGCCTTTCTTCGTTTGTCTCCTTTTCCCAACTCCTTCAATTGCCCCTCAAATTCCTCCACTGCTTCCCTTTTCCACTTGGTCAGCAACGCTTCCCTCAATCGCTCTTCAACAGCCCCTACACCAATAATAAGAGGAGTGGCATGCAATACTCTTCCATCGAATTGTGCAACGATGCCATGCTCTTTTTTTCCTTCCTCAAGCAGGAATACGACGCCATGGGAAATATACATCGATCCATTATTTATTATCTTTCCCAACAGGGAAGTCGGCTTCTGTTCCTTATCTCCGATCCTTGGATCGATGGGAGCAACACGTTCATCCAATCTTGCCAAGATAGCTTGCTTTAATCCAGAAATATCCTCGTCTCCCGCCTCTTCAATATCCTTCAATTCCTTCGTGACAATCTCATCCATGACTTCCTTTCCTGTTTTGGTGCCAATATCCCCCACTCCCAGCAACTCTCCAAGCTCGTGGGCGGTATCAATCATCGTGGGGAGGACTTCATACAGAATAAACTCCAACGCATGGGTGACGCTGCGGTAATCCTCGATTTCAGACCTGGAACGGATTTCTTGCTGAAATGCCTCGATTACAAATTCCTGCTTAAAAGCAAAAACTTCCTTTTGCCTTGTTCGTGCCTCTAAATCTTCCAATTGAGAAAGCGTTGGGCTTGGAACTAATGCAAATCTCTCTCCCTCTAATTCGAGGAATGGTCCGTCCGCCTCACCATCGCTGCAGACTTGGTAGAGTCGTTCATTTGCAATGGCAAAGGAAGATAATGAGGCGAACCTTTTGAAAAAGGTTCCGCTCTCTAGCATTGTCCATGCACTTCCTTAGAGTATGTTTGTGGCCTCGGCATTTACTGGTATAATCCAGCAACTTGCTTGGCTGCCACAATCACTTCCACTCCTTGGTACCTTTGGTCGCCAACTTCCTGTTGCGTGAAATAGCTCCTGATCGGTTCGGTGCCTTTCACTGCATTGCCATTGACGGTAATGCCATAGTCTTTACCCATTTCCTGCTGAATGGCTTCCACGAGTCGCGCCGCTCTCCGAGGGTGCTCTCCCTTTAATCCCTGTTCAACAACTTCCCTCACGCTCTTCTCCAAGTCACCTTCCGGCAACTCAAAGCGGAGTGCTCGGTCAGCGCTGCCTGGCTTGACAGCCACGATATGCTTTTGTCCTGGCATTTTATCTCCTCCTTGTTCTTATGT
>JACOVN010000074.1 GCA_016177315.1 Candidatus Woesearchaeota archaeon | reverse complement strand
TATCCGGAGAGGGGAAAAGACAACCATTACGAAACAATTCCAGCGCGTTTCTGAAAGCTTGCGATGCATTATTCCGTTGCTGAGAAAAGGGTATGCTATTGTCATCACGCATGGCAATGGCCCGCAAGTTGGAAACATTTTAATCAGGGTGGAAGAGGCATTAGGCAAAGCCTATCCTTTGCCTTTGGAAGTTTGCGTGGCAGAATCGCAGGGGGAAATAGGGTATATGATTGAACAGAGTTTGCAGAACATTCTGCAGCAGCACAACAGGAAGCATATGGTGGTGACTGTTTTGACACAAGTTTTAGTGGATAAAAAAGATCCATACTTCAGAAAGCCAACCAAACCAGTTGGACCATTCCTGAATAAAAGGCAAGCATTGCAGTTGAAGAGGAAAGGTAAAGCCATAGTACAGATTGATTCCCAATTTAGGAGGGTAGTTCCTTCTCCGAGACCATTGAAGGTGATTGAATGCAATACGATAAGAGAATTATTGAAGCACAATATCATTGTCATTGCTGCTGGAGGAGGAGGCATTCCTGTTTACAGAAAAGGAAAAAAATTGAAGGGCATTGAAGCAGTGATTGATAAGGATTTGGCATCTGCCTGCCTGGCAAAAGATTTGAAAGCGAATTTATTGCTCATTTTGACAGATGTCGATGGTGCTTATCTCCATTACAAAAAGCCTAATCAGAAAAAGATAGTTCGAATGACTATAAAGCAGGCAAGGCAATATCTTTCCCATGGGCATTTCCCAGAAGGCAGCATGAGGCCAAAAGTGCAAGCAGCCATCAACTTTGTTTCTGCAACAAAAGGGAAGGCTGTTATCACCTCTCTCGAGAGAGTAGAAAAAGCTTTAAAGGGCAAGGCAGGGACAACGGTAACATATCAATAAGGTAGAGAAAAAAAGAGGTAATGGTGTGGTCTTAGCCAAGGAAATTCGCTGCATGGAGTGCGAGGGAGTCTATCCTGCCAATGCCATTATCTTCGAGTGCGAGAAATGCGACGGTCCTCTGGATTTAGTGTATGACTACCATAAAATCCAGGATTTAATTCTGGAGGAGCATTTTATCCGGGATGAAATCAACCATTGGAAATACTGGCCGTTCTATCCCATCAAGCATTTGCATAAAATAGTCACTTTGCATGAAGGGGGCACTCCATTGCTTGATTCCAGGCAAAAAAAGAAATGGAAGTTCAAGTATGAAGCAGTCAATCCCACTGGCAGCTTCAAGGATCGGGGAACAACCATAGAGATAAGCAAAGCCATGGAATTGGGCGTTCAGCAGGTTTTGTGTGCTTCTACCGGCAATATGGGGGCGAGCGTTGCTGCCTATGCTGCAAGAGCAGGCATCAAAGCAACAATCTACCTTCCAGACTTTGTTGGAGAAAACAAATGCAAGCAAATGTTAGCTTATGGTGCGGAAATCAAGAAAATCAAGGGTTCGTATCAAGAGGTGGTAAGGTTAACGCAGCAAATGAACATGCAGAAGGGATTGTACTTAACAGGCGATTATCCCTATCGTGGAGAAGGGGAAAAATCTGTTGGCTTTGAAATTCTGGATCAGTTGCACTTTAGAACTCCAGATTATATTGTTTGTCCTGCTGGGAATGCAACCTTGCTTTCAGGAGTCTTCAAGGCTTGCAGGGAATTCAAGAAAGTTGGCTTGATTGAAGAACTTCCAAAACTCATTGCTGTGCAAGCAGAAGGCTGCAATCCTCTAGTCCGAGCGTGGCAGAATAAAACAAAAATTCGGGAAATAAAGAATCCAGAAACCATTGCCTCTGCGATTAATTGCGGGAAACCAGTGGATGGCATTAAAGCATTGCTTGCCTTGAAGCAGACAAAAGGGGATGCAGTTGCAGTAACAGACAAGGAAATGATTGTAGCAATGAAAGAATTAGGCAAGGAAGGCTTGTATGTCGAGCCTTCTGGAGCAGCAAGCTATGCCGGAGCAAAGAAACTGGAATTAAAGGGAGAAGTGGTTTGCGTCTTGACAGGGCATGGGTTGAAGGAGGAGAAAAGCTTTACTTAACTTCTTCTTTTAAGTTCCTGCTGATGAGTACTCTTCCACGGTTGGGATCATGCCTCTTGTTTGTTAATGTATCATCGTTTAGGTAAAGCATATTGTGACTAGCTCGAACTAATGGTCGTAAACCCCCCTCATAAGAAGGGAATGATTCTACTCTTAGATAATCTCCTTCCGTGGGATGAATGGTATGGCCCTCCTGTAACAGCGCATCCATAGTCTGCTGTTTTCGCGTTGGAAATCCATGGGACAAACAATATTTTAATGCTGGAGCACCGAGAACCATAGATTTTTCTGGATGAAAATCCAATCGTACTCCATAACTATATGTACTATCATGTGCTGCTCTTAATCCTGCTATTACTACCGGTAGTTCCTCTTTTTCATGGATCTTGCTGGCATCCCTCATTTGATTGTATAAGTGCTCGGCGTAGTGCCCATTGGGACTTTTTTCTCTTACATCGAACAATGCAACAGCAAACGCATTCCAGCTCTGGCGTTGATAAGGAAAATCATCTGCTCGAAGCACTGCCATGACTTCCTCTGGCGATGCTGTACGAATTTCTGTAATGCCGAGTTCATCGAGTACTGTATTGACTGCAGAAAGGAAGAGGACATGGCCTATACGAACAGTTTCATCTCTGCCAAGCTGATCTAATGCGGGTTGCCGCAAATTTGGAAATTGTTCTTTCAATTTTTCAATGATATCCCAACCCAGTATCCCACTATCAAGCAAATTATCTGTGTGGAAGTATCCAACTTTTGCTAAAGGTTTTTGCTTTGGCGGATATACTACCGCTTCTAGTGTTGCATTAAAAACTATTTCTGAAGTCATATACCCATCACCCCATAATGTTAGAC
>JACOVN010000068.1 GCA_016177315.1 Candidatus Woesearchaeota archaeon | reverse complement strand
GTATAGCGCAATGGTTCTCTTGAGCTCCTTTTCATAAGGTGTAAGGTTCATGGGTTTATTCTGTGGTGAAAAAATGGCAAGATCAACGTCAGAATCCTGCTTCGCTTCCGCCTTTGCCAGGGAGCCGAATAGGATTCCTGTTGGCTGCAGATGCCTCTTTTCAACCTCTTGCGATAAGGATGCTAGCTTTTTCCTCCAGTACATCCTAGAAAGATCGATAACGTCCCTGTCTTCAGTATTCAGAGAAAAAAAGAGATGGTGGTGTTCTTCGCGTTGATGCAAAAATCCTTGCTGGTGGTATGCTTTCAATACTGTAGAGGCCGTTGGAGGGGTCACCTTCATAAGCCTGGCGTATTCGCGCACGCTGATCTTTCTATAGCAATCTTCAAAAAAGGGAGCAAAATTGTTAATTATTTTTAACATATGTTAATTTATATTAACACTTGTTAATAAAGGTTTCGGTTTTGCTGAACCCCTCAGCAACCATTCTTGCCTAAATCTTTATAAAAGCCTCCCACGTATGCTTCTCCATGAAAAAGAGCATCCTGTTCCTTTTCTTGCTTCTATTACCCATAGTCCATGCCGTTGGCATCGCCTCCAACAACGACCCTATCTCCATCATGCCAGACTCTCAACAAACCTTGCGCTTCCATCTCATCAACAATAAGGATCAAGAAATAAACGTAAAGCTGAGTATTTCTGGGCCGATGGCCCCTTACATCACCCTTGAAGAAGAGGAGATTACCTTAACAAAGAAAGGGGAAATTAGAACAATCTTTGCAAAAGTTATTTTTCCTAAGAAAATCGAGCATCTGGGAGACACCTTCCTCATCGCAACAGAAGAAAACCAGCAGCAGCAAGGGCAGTTCCATGTTAGGCTTCACTCTGCTGCCAAAATCAAATTCCTTGCTCCAGATCAGATTGTAAAGCAGGAGCCTGTTGTCATTTTCCAGCAACCACCACCACAACCAGAAAAGCCTTCTCCAGCAGTAGAGATTGGAGATTTCTTCACCATCAGCGCAAACGCAATACAAAGAATTCTCTATTCAAAGCTTATTCTCCTCTTGCTTAGCATTATGCTCCTCATCCTCGCCTTTGATCTCCAACTGTATCTCTACCGGAGAAGGATGCGGGAAAGCATTATCCAGGAGATTTTGGAACGATAGCTCCATGGCATTGCACAAGAAACAGAGGGAGAGAGCATGGGGAACACAAGCTTCTTGGCTTCTCCTTGCTTTGCTTCTTCTCATAAGCAGCTTTATCCTTACAAGAAACCTTACACTTCCAGCATTAGAGATTCTCGCAGAAAGAGATGTAGTTTTTCCAGGACAGAGTAATGGTATTGCTGATCTGAAACAGCCGATAGTCATTCCGAAATACCAGAATCTTGATCAAAAATTAGTAGAAGAGAAAGCAAAGGAGTATAAAGCCTCTTTTCAAGACCCGTTAGGGCAGGCGTACCTTGGTGAAATTGACACGTACAACTACTACCGGCAAGCCCAGAACATTCTCCGGTATGGGCATGTCGGGAATCTCAAGAAATATACGGTGCATGGGGAGGAAATCTGGGATACGGTCAAGAATGCCCCTGTTGGCATAACCTTACAACCAAGTTTGCTACCGTATGTGCTTGTTGGAATATACCAGACCATACGGCTCCTGAATGCCGATGCAACGCTCATCACCGCGGCAACCTATTACCCTGTTTTCTTCGCTTTGCTTTCCATAGTCTTGGTATTCCTGATAACAAAGAAACTCAGCAATACCTTAGGTGGTTTCCTTGCAGCAGTATTCCTCTCTTTCCATCCACTCTTCTTCCGCTTCCACTATGCCGGCTTGGCAGACACGAATGCCTTGAATATCTTCTTTTCTCTGCTTATCGTGTATTTCTTTATGCTGTTTCTGGATAGCCTTGGACAGCAACGCAGGGGAAAAACCATAGTCTCTGCCCTTGCCTTACTCCTCAGTATTGCATTGTTCCGCTTCACCTGGGGAGGATACTTCTACATTCTGGTTATCCTGTTTGCCTTTACCGTTCTCTCCGTGGCTTTTCTCTTGGTACAAAATTACAAAAAAACGAAATCAAAAAGAAGCTTAGGGTTGCTTATGACAATCCTTATTCTTTTTTCTTTCTTGCTCTGGAGAATGAAAACTTCCATTTTATTTCAGAAAGCCATGGCATATTTGCAGTATGGCTCGACTATCCTTACCCCCCTTCCGCTCTTCATCAGCGAACTCAAGCCCTTGGAATGGAAAACAATCTTTTTGGCTCTTGGGGGATTACCCATGATGATCCTTTTATTTCTTTCCTTGGTACTCGTCCTCTACCGAAACAGGACATTGCAGAAGCATACCAAGTATGACCTCCTCATCCTTGTTTGGATCCTTACGTTACTTTACCCAGCAACGAAAATTCGTTTTCTTCCATTCCTCATTCCTCCACTAGCGATTCTATTGGGTGTTGGAAGCTCTTTACTTCTTCTACTGCTTCTTGATACGTGGGGAAACAGTGTCAAGAAAAAACAATTGCTGTACTATGGCATAGCAATGCTCCTTGTTGTTATTATTCTTTTTTCGCTTATTCCGTTATTGCGAGCAGAAATGCTAGTAACCATCCCCATCATGGATGACAGCATCTACAACACCGCTCTAAAGATCAAGCAGGAAAGCCCTGAACAGGCCATTGTCAATGTCTGGTGGGATAGCGGCTATTTCTATGAGGCCATCGCAGAAAAGCCAGTCTTATTTGATGGTGCGAGCTTTGATAGTAAGAAAACCTATTGGATGTCTAGAGTTTTCACAGAAACTGATGAGGATGTAGCCATCGGAATCTTGCGCATGCTGGACTGCAGAGGAGAGGATAGTATCCAAAAATTGATCGAGAGGATGGGATACCGGCAAGCAATGGAAGAACGAGATTTTTTATTCCGTGCTAACCGTACTGCTGTACGAGTAACCATTGCTATGAAGAATTTCCCTATTTTTGATGACCCCTCTCACACCTTGCCGAGTTGGCAGCATTATCCAGTCAGCAAGGAACTGTTCCTTAATGCCTTGTACTGCACTCCGCCAGAATCCTTCCTTGTTGTTTCAGAAGATTTGCTGGAGAAATATTGGGTATTCGCCTACTATTCCCAGTGGGATTTTGTCCAAGATCCTGCAACTATTCCCCTACAGAAGGACTGGATAACAGAAGCGAAGAATGCTGAAGAGATTATAGGCATGCTACCCATGCAAGCCTCTAGCAATGGAACAATTTTTTACTATGATGGAAAGCAGGTATTCAAAGAAAGGCCGGAACAAGGAGATTTTTGGGCAGGCATTCTCTTCCAGGATCATGGAAAATGGAAATATGTGCTCATGAAGCCAGAAATGCTGGATAGCCTCTTTGTAAAGCTCTTCTTCCTCAATGGAAATGGGTTGCAGCGCTTTGAGAAATTCTCCGATATTTCCGGCAGATACACGAAAAAAGTAGTAGCATACAAAATTGACTGGAAGGCTGATTAGGCATCGGTGAACCAATGTTCACGGGTTTCAATAGAAATCCGACCCCCCTAGTCAAAGACTGGATGGAATATTCGCATTTAAAAGAAAAAAAGCAAAAACTTTATAAAGTCACCAAACAATTTTCATTCGAGAGAAGTAATAGGAAAGAGGTGAGTGCTTTGCCACTGCGAGAGGTTTCCAGATTGCGAGTTGCTCTAGTGCTCTTTCTCGCCGTCATCGTTACTTTCATCGTGACTTTGAATGTTCTCCAGAATCCAAGATTTACCCAGCGAAATGTAGAGACAGTCTACATTGATTTTGGCCCCCAATCAACAGAGGCGAGCATTAGGATTATCACGCCTCCGGAAAAAATAGAAGCAACAGGCAATGCAACCGAGGTGCAACAAGGTGGATGAAGCCCTTTCCAATAAAGCCTTGAGCATCCTCATCACGGTTTCCTTACTCATCGCAGTCAGCGGCATCTTCCTGGCAGTGCGGCCAGGGTTACTAACCATTACTGGTATGCCTGCTCGAGCCACTAATGATCAGGAAACGGCAGTTGCGAATGTCACCATTGTTTCCAATGTGGCTATTACAGTCCAAGGAGGCTGGGATTTTGGGGAGGGGTTTGTGATAGAGGGGAATGGAACAGCAATGTTGCGGAGCAGCGGAAGAGCCTCTGGTGATCCTGAGACTCCCTTTGGGTATTTAAAGATTAATTGGACTGCTACCTTGAATGCCACCAATGGCTCTGTCAGAGTGAGCAACGTAGGAAATGTGAACGTCAGCCTGCGAGCAGGAGCCAATGCCTCTGCGTATGAATGGTACTGCAAGGGAGCCCAATTGAGCAACAGCCAGGAGATTAATACAACAGGAGGGCCTTCAGGCACGCTTCCTTGTGAGACCTTCATGCAGCAGTTGATTGATGTGAATAGCACGCCCGCGCTTCTCAATAGCAGCTTTGGAACTCTCCTTTGTAGGAACGATAGTTTAGGTGTAACAGAAACGATAAATCCGCATTTGCAAATCAGGATTGATGAGCTGTGTGAAGCAGAGGGTATCGATCGCTATATCACGGTTTCCTTCTTTGCCTGGAATAATATCACAGGCGGGGCCGAGCCTCCAGAATAAGGAGAAGGAATATGTTTGAAAATGAAAAAGAGGCTTTCCTTACTCTCTCTCGCCCTTGTACTCCTCTTTCTTATTCCTCCTGCTCTCGGCATTGGTTTGCGGCCAGGTGTCATCCGGATGAATCTCATACCAGGTTATGAGCGAACCTTTGATTTCTACGTTACCAACACCAACAACATTCCGCTCAATGCAAGGATTATGCCCTTCTACGAAGGGGGAAGATTGGAAGGCAGCTTAACAATCAGCGAAGATACGATTCCGTTGGAGCCTTTTGAAATGAAGAAATTCTATGTCACCTTGAAAATTCCTGAGGATGTCGTTGCTCCAGGGGTTTCGAGAATCGGCATTAGTGCGTACGAAGAACGGAATGAGAAGAGCAAAGGAGGCATTAACCTCCAGGCTGGAGTTGCCACCATGATTACGATTCGTGGCTTGCATCCAGGAAAGTACCTGGGAGCAAGTATTTCAGCAAGTCCTGGAGGAGAGGGGGATCCGGTAGGACTGGTAGCAAACATCCAAAATTTAGGGACAGAAACCGTTCTCAAGGCAACAACAAAGTTTGAAGTGTACGATGTGTTGACTAATCAGCTGGTTGCCATGCTGGATAGTGATACTGTAGAGAATGTTGCTTCCTGGTTAGGAGCTTCGATGAAGGCAGAGATGGAGGGAAGCAAGGCAAAAAAAGGGCAGTATAAGGTTACTGCAACCATATTCTATGATGGGTTGAGCATGCAAAAAGAAGCCTTTTTCCGAATTGGGGAGTATGGTTTTGAAATTGTTTCCTTTACCCAAGAAGGCACCTTAGGGAAAGTGATTCCATTTGAGATTACTGTAGAGAGCAAATGGAACCAGCCCTTTGAGAATATCTACGCAGAGGTATTCTTGAAACAAGGTACGGAAGTCATGAAAAGCTTCAAGACGCCAACAGAAACCCTCAAACCCTTTGAAAGAAAAACCTTGACAGGATATTTAGATGCCACCGGCGGATTGAGCATGGGAGTGTATACTATTGAAGTGCGAGTTTACTTTACTGGTGGTGTGGTAGCCACCAATGGGGAATTCAAGCTCTTCGATGCTGAAGGGAGATTAAAGGCTGAAGAGCGAACAGGGGGTTTCCGCATCGGAGAAAGGCCAAAGAAGCCATTCTTCACGGCAATGAATATCCTTATCATGATTATTTTCATCCTGGTTGTCAGCAACATCATCTGGTTCCTGTACGCCAGAAAAAAGAGGTATGAGTACGTATGAAGCCAAAACCATTGCTCCTCTTGGTGCTTTCCGCCATCTTCATGACCATTGGCTTAGTTTCCATAGGGTATACGCTCTATAAGATCGATCAGATAGTCGTGTATGAGGCAAAAATTGGAGTTTCTCAGAAAGGGGACATTGGCATAGCAGTGGATACGGATACCTTCAATATGGGGATTGTTCCTGCAGGAGGGAAAACAACAAGAAAGCTAGCCATTCAGAATATCATGGATCAACAAAGGCAGATTGAGGTATTGGTAGAGGGAGACTTGGCATCCTTTATCGAGAAACCAAAACAGATTTTTACACTTCAGCCGAAAGAGAAGCTGCTCGTGGATATTGTTGCCATTATCCCGAAAGATGCAACAGTGGGAAACTACACTGGAAAAGTCTCTGTGCTCGTAAAGAAGTGAGGACCATGGAGCATGGAAAAGGAAACGAAATTCAAAAATCTGGTACTCCTGCTTGGCATCTTTGTAGTCCTATCCTCACTCAATGCCTACCTCATCTACCAGGATGTACAGTGGTATTTCTGGATTACTGGATTAGCGACGAATGATTCCAATAGTGCCTTAGGAGAAATCTGCATCAATCATCCTCCCACGATTACTTCCATCGAAGACGATGTGGCCAATGTCGGAGTTCAATTCAGTAAATTAGTACAGGCATCGGATACAGATGGAGACACATTGACGTTTTCCGATGATACTAGCCTCTTCGATATCAACAGCGGTTCGGGATTGATTGAATTCACTCCTGTTGCCGGGCAGGGTGGGACGTATACAATCACCATTACGGTGAAGGATGATACGACCTGTGTGAAGAATGATGATACAGATACTTTCCAACTCATCGTCCAAGGAGATCTTCAGCTGCAACCTCAGGAAAAGAATCCTACTTTTCCTGGCCCCCCTCGACGGTTTTTTGTACCAGCACTGCCGATAGAGATGGTCGTGAGCGCACCCACGGTTCGCTTGGAGATAGTGCAAATACTTGCAGATGGCAAACGTGTCTTTGATCTGAAGCAAGGCATACGGCTTGCAGAATTCTCTGTGAAGGAAAACGCCATAGTTAACTGGAGAATTATCGTTAAGAATATGGGATTTGCCGATCAAACCAATGTACAGGTTGTTTTAGAGTTGCCCGATACGGTACGCATTATCTCTCTCAATCCTCCAAACTATGATTTGCTCCAGCCGAACCAGGAGGTATCCTTCACATTGCAAACCCAGATCATCGATCAACCCTTTAGAATGGTGGTGAAGGCCATTTCTGATCAAGATGAGGATCTAGAGCTTGTTCCAGTAACCATCAAGCCAACCTTGGAAGCACCCATGCTTGGCTTCCAGATTCCCTGGTATATCCCAGCCATGATTGCCATCCCGTTGCTGTTCTTCCTTGGTTACTCCATTCTAAAGAACAGGCAACTGATCATGGGCATCCTCCAAAACCTCTTCACCGCATTACTAGCGTTCTTGCTCCGCAGAACATATTTCATTGATGAAGATATGCTCAGAAAACTCATCAAGGCAAAACGCTTGAATAAATATTTGCACCTTTATGTTGTCCCGGATGTCTATGCGAGATACCATGACGCCTACAAGAATCTGCGAACTTTTGCGCTGGAGAGAGCTGATTTTGCCAAGGTGGATGAGATACAACAGAAGTACAAGATTCCAAGAGAGGTGTGCATGCTTATGGCCATGGCCTTGAAGAAAGCCCATCCCAGGATATATACCTCAGTAACAGAAGCATTGCCGGAGAAACTGAAAGAAGAGTTTAAGAAAATAAGGTTCTTGGACCCACTCAAAAAAGAGCGGGAGAAGCCGGTGAAGGAACGGGTCACAGGAACGGAATTGAGGTAATTTATTTCCTATTTCTCTGAACTTCGATACCAATAGAGAAGCAGCCCCAAAAGGATAGAGAGAGGGGGGAGTATATAATGGTGGTATCGGATGTGGACTCCCAAAATACCCAGATAGTAGCTAGCAATCAAAAGCAGAGCCAGTTGCAGTGCAATCCCGACAACCAACCTGGTGGCAAACGGTATGTCTTTTCGTTTGTGGAGGAGGAGGCAGTATCCTGGCAGGGCAAAGAGGTAGAATAATTTTGCAGTAAAGAGGAAAATAGTGAAAAATGTTTCTTTATGAAATGTTACCAGGAAGAGCAAGAATAGGTAGACAAAGCAGAGTAGGAGATAGGCAATTTCACGGTGCGATTGCACCCATGACTGCATGGAGTTATAGGTTCTGTTAGACACAGTCACCACCCTTCTTCTTATTCCTTAAAACTACCACTTGGTCATTCATGAAGGTAAGTGCGGTGACATTTTTTTCCGACGTGCGTTTCGAGAAGAGCAAATTGAAGAGCACAGGGTTTGGCACAAGCGCACTGTTTCCATGAATTACTGTTTGGTTATCTAAACTGCCCTTCCGCTTCGTCCGCCTATCGAGGACATAGTAATCAAAATCACAAATACTTCGCCTGGAGAGTTGATCGAGACGCTCGGTAAAGGCTTCTTGGATAGATTGTATCCTAGCGTTTTTGAAGACTGCCCGCACTTCAATGCCCTGGAGAGGAACAATAGGAGAGATAGTAACATTGGAAAAATTGGTAGCCATCAAGTCCCATATGTCTTGTGCGGAAATTCTTGCCCGTTGCTGTTTTACTGCGATGATGCTCAGGCTGTACCCGTCACCGAAGAGGAAGAGGATGTCTTCGCTTTCCTTCACATTGTTTTCCAGCCATTGAAAAGCCTCGTATTGCTCTTGGGTAATGGCTGTCCCCCTCTCCGCCTCTGTCAGTTTGACGCTGGTCATCTGGTACAGAAAAAGAAGAGCAATGAGCAAACTAGGTGTCATGCTACCGATGAGCATGCCCTTTTGACCCCACCGCTTCCTGCACAAGCGCTCCAGTAAAAAATATACACCAATCCCGAAGAAGGGTGCAAGGAGGATGGGCCAGAGAAATCGGAGCTGGAATGCTCGGTAGTCTAACGTAGGAAGGAAACTGAAGTAATTCAGATTCGAAATAAGGAGGAAAAAGAAGAGGACAAATTTATGCCGGAAGGGCACAAAGAGGGAAATGATAATGCCAAAGCCGATAAAGAGTAGAACGGAGAAGGGGAAGCTCTGCATGGAAACAAATTTAGGATTGAACTCAGAGGGAGAAATGCTCTTGATTGTGAAGGCATGCTCTGCAGTAAGGTAGTTCGGCAATGAGCCTAAGGTAAAGATGGTGATGTAAACACTGGTGAGGATGAGGAAGAAAAACACTGTCATCCCATAGAACTTCAGCGTTTCCTTCCGATACGCAGCAGAAAATTTCTTCGTATACCATTCCAGGCATTCTGCGAAGAAGAGAAAAAGAACAGAGAAGAAGAGAGCAGAAGGATGACTGATCATCGCAGCCGAAAGGAGCAAAGCAATGATAGCGGATGTTTTTAGGCCCTTGGTGTAAAAGGCAAGGATAAGGCAGAAGAGAAAAAGAGTGGACAACAGAAGGGGAAGCTGGGCTGCCATGATGGCATGGATGAAGTTCTTCTTGAACAGAAGGGGGAGCAAGGCAAGGGAAAGAATGAGGATTTCTTTTCTGTTCTCTAGGAAGAGGAAGAGAAATGGTATGGCAAGGAAAACAAAGAGGAACAGATAGAGGAATTGCATGGCATCATAGACTGGCAAACCGGTTGTATATGCCATAATGGCTGTGAGGTGAGCCAATCCTGGAGGGACATGGGTAAGCATTTTTTCAAATCCCAGTGTTACGTAGCTTGGGAGGTAGAGGTAATGCCCTTGATCATACGCTGCTTCAGCCATTGCCCAGAGAAGGAAATGGTCGTAATCCACAAAGGTGATAGGGTAGGTATGGTAAAGTCTATTGTCGAGCAGGGCACCAACCCCAAAGAAGAAGATGAGCGAGAGTACAACAATAAAGGCGATACCAAAGAGTAAGGTATCACGATGCATCGATGCTTGAAATCTATCCCTGATTCCAGCCAATTTCTTTCTCTCCGATTTTCCATGTCCCAGGAGAACAGCCATGTTTCAATTCTCCTTGATTCTGTCCTGGCTTAATTTCCAACAGGCCATTGCAGGGGCAGCCTTCGCCGTAGATAACATACGCTGTGCCGAAACCTGCTCCGAGAACGTATGGTTTAGAAAACGGATTT
Source organism: Candidatus Woesearchaeota archaeon (assembly GCA_016177315.1). Taxonomy (GTDB): domain Archaea; phylum Nanobdellota; class Nanobdellia; order Woesearchaeales; family UBA12501; genus JACOVN01. Next base: position 1,418 of record JACOVN010000068.1, on the reverse strand, counting down.
CCTATTAAGAGGTCATCCACAAAGTCACCATTTACATCGCCAGCAGCGAGAGCCATAGGTTCGCTAATCTGAGCAAGAACAATGTTGTCAAAATCTACAGTCGGTAACCAATAATCATCATAATATACCGTGATATTGGCCTGGATTGTCGCTAAGTCAATAACAGTATTTGATTCAAAATCTCTCCTCCCATAGAGTACGTAGCTGATTGCTTGCGTTGGCGTGGAAGAGCCAACCAGCAAATCTCCTATAGTGTCTGCATTGATATCCCCAGAAGAAACGGTACTCCCGAGACGGAAATTAGCATCTTGACCAAGAATAGTAAGATCTGCTGCTCTACTGCTTAAATCTATAATCTCCTTTGGTGTGAAATCCTCCCTTCCATAAATAACATACACCTTTCCACTCTTCTCTCTGCCGCTAGCGTCTGCTCTCATTGCGCCGATAATGATGTCATCAATACCATCTCCATTAACATCTGCACCAAATACAGAATTCCCAAACTCATCGTCCATGGACTCTCCAATGATGGTTATATCTGCCTCCTCTGTAGCTAAATCAATAACATGCTTAGGTGGGAAATTTCTCCTACCATAAATAATATACGCCTTACCCTTCCCACCCGCCGCCTTTCTTGCACCAATAATAATATCTACAAAACCATCTTGATTAATATCGCCGATGGCAACATCATTTCCAAGCTTGTCATTTTCCTTCTCTCCGTAGATAGTGATGTCTGCTTTTTCAATAGCAATATCAATAATGGTTCCGTGTGGGAAGTTATTGCCATAAACCACATGAACCACCCCAGCATACAACCTGTTAGAAAAATTAACATTTGGTACTCCTAAGATGATGTCACCAAAATTGTCACCATTTACATCTCCTCCGCTTACGATTATCCCACGATGTCTAGAGAGCTGCAACTCGTATATGATAATATCTGCATCGTCCTCAGTTAAAAGAATAGTCGGGATATTTATCTCCTTTCCATAGAAGATAAGACTTCTTGTCGACGTTCCAATCAGTAAATCAGCAATGCCATTCTTATCGATATCTGTATGCCCCAAAGAAAAAACTTCATCTTCAAGCTTTATATCGATAGTAATATTTGCTGGCTCTGCTCCATCTAACTGGATCTTATCCTCCAATTGATTACTCCCATAGACCACCTGAACTACTGGTTCTGTTAAAATGAGCCCACAGGAAGGAGCTGTCGTAAAATCTTCTATGCCATCATGATTGAAATCAGCTCCAATTACCGAACATGCAGTCCAATTATGTAGTGGAGTATTATATGCAGTAACATTTGCTTTGTCACTGCTTAAATCGAGAATTCTTGCTTCTGTGCTCTGAATGCAAAATCCTTCGTTATCAAAATGATGTATACTGGTACTTAATTGTATCAGTGCAAATGC
>JACOVN010000067.1 GCA_016177315.1 Candidatus Woesearchaeota archaeon | reverse complement strand
ATTGAAAGTGCACGAGCAAAAAATCTACTATCATATCCGAAATTTGGAAAAAGCAGGAACCATCAAGCTCGCAAGGCAGGAGAACAGGCAGGGTGCAGTGGCGAATTTCTACTCCTTGGCAGAACCTTCCTTTGTCATTTCCTTCGCTCCTTTTCAGCCAACGCAGAAGATCATGCAGTTGAAAGAAGAACATAAGAAAGTTCTAGAACCTTTTATTGCAGAAGGCCAACTGAATGCCACCATTATTGTTGGCAGTCCAGACCCTCACGGGCCGGATAAGGCGAGAAGCAGGGATGGCTACTATGGCATTGACTTTGGATTGTTCCTCGGCACTTTTCTCAACTATGTGCCGAAGCTGCACGTGAAGCTGGACACGGAAACGAGAGAGGAGGATCTGCAGAACAACCTCATTCTGATTGGGGGGCCTATTACCAATAAAATCATGGAACGCTTCAACGATTCCTTGCCCATTTACTTTGATAACAACCAGAACATGAATGTGCGATCGAAGCTCACTGGAAATTTATACACCTCTGATGAGACCGGCATCATAGTAAAAATGAAAAACCCGCTCGCAGAGACGAAGGAAATGCTCATCATTGCTGGCAAGCGTCATACTGGAACGAGAGCAGCCATTATCGCATTCTTGCAGGGCTTCGCAGAGATTACCAAGGGAAATGCCGATGATCAGAAAAAAATTGCAAAAGTGGTAGAAGGAGTAGATTTGGATTCTGATGGAATTGTGGATGCGGTGGAGTTCAGGGAATGAAACATTTATATAGCCTTTCTCCCAGGACTATTCCATGGTGATCAAATGGAAAGTGCTCAGCAAAACCTATCGCAGCATCACCATCGAGCGTGAAGATGGCGGCATTGTATTGTATCCTCTACCAGATGGAAAATCCTGGCACCATTTTGCTCCTGGGCAAATGATTGAGTTTATTCCTGCTAAGGAAACTATTGAAATTGTCAAGGTCTATCCCCTGAAGGAAAGGAGGCAGACGAGGCATACTGCCTAACAATAACAAAAACTTGCCAATATCTTATAAGCTCGCCCTACCACACCCTGAAGGGTGTGGTTTTACGGGCTCGCATGGTAGTTGGCAAGTCAACAAAAATGTTTCGCATTTTTGAGTGCCAAAAATGCATGGCATTTTTGAGCATTTTGGAATCGAAAATGGTCGGACTAAAGTCCGCAGTATTAAACCGACCATTTTCTATAACCCCTTCTGCGAGAGAGCAAAATTTATAAAGGAAGCTTTCCCTGATGTCTCTAGAACATAAATAAATGAGGTGAGAGGATGGCAGGAAAGGCAAGAGTATTGAGAACAGTTTCTGGCAAAGATGCCCCAGCACGCATTACTGCACAACGTGCAGAGGGACCATCGATAGAACTCTTCAATCCATTAGATCTGGTATTGAACCCTGGCGCTATGGTGGAGTTTGAGGAGCGGGGAGGACAACTCGTAGTAACGAAAGTGGAAGAAAGGAAAAAAGGCCAGTCACGGATACTTGGAAAATAAAAAGATACCCTGAGGCGAGAGCATGGCTCGAATAGCATTGAGGGCAAAGCGAGATGCGAGTGGCTCTATCCGAGTGGAGCGAGGAACAGGGTGGGTGAAGGCAGAAGTCCCAGACCACCTCTACAAGAAGTACCATGATAAAATTCCTGTAGACAAGTACTTTACCGTTGTCATGGATGGCAATAAAATTGTTGCGTTCGAATTGCCGGAGTGAATCGCATGGGGTTGAAAGCAAAAGCCTGGCTGAGAACCATTGGGGGAGCGGGCAACGCGTGGAAGCTTTCCCAGCAACGCTCTGGTTCCGTGCATGTGGACGGGAAAGGCCCAGTTTCTTTCACCAACCTTGAGCTTCCAGAAGGCATCACTCCCAGAAGCCCTATCTGGGTTACCATGGACGAGCGGACAGGAAAAATCATCAAAATCGAAAAGCGGTAAGGTGCATGATGAAGCCATACGCTCTCTTGCTCTGCATGTTGCTGTTACTTAGCGCATGCCAGCAGCCTCCTGCACCACAGCAAGGAGGCGAGGTTGAAGCTAGGGTTATAGAGCAGCCAGAAGCAAAACCAGCAGAACCGATGGTTACCGAGGTTAGTTTCAAGACAGAAGACAATAGTGAAATCCATGGAACACTCTACGATGTTCCGCAAGCAAAAGAAGCCGTTATTCTCTTCCATATGCTCGGCAAAGACAGGCATTCCTGGGATGACTTTGCGCAGGCATTGCAGGCAGAAGGATTGAAGGTGCTTGCTCTTGATTTGCGCGGCCATGGGGCATCCACGAAGCGAGGCAACTATGAAATTTTCTATGACACGATGTCCTTGGGAGAATACCAAAAGATGGTATTCGATGCCAAGGCAGCGAAGAATTTCCTCAAGGAGCATGGCTTGAAATTCCATCTTGTGGGGGCGTCGATAGGAGCCAACATTGCATTGACGTACGCAGCGCAAGATTCAGAAATCCAGAGCATTGTCCTGCTTTCCCCTGGAGAAGAATATCGAGGCGTGAGAACCTTTGAAGCAAACGAGAAGTACAAAGGCAGGATCCTTTTTGTGGTGAGTGAGGATGATGCCTACAGCTACCCATCGACCACAGCCTTAAGTCAGAGAGCAGGAGGCCCCCACCTGTTGAAGACATATCCAGATGCAGGGCATGGAAGCGACATGCTGAAATCTAGGCCTGAGTTAACAAAGCTTATTATCGATTGGTTAAAGGAAGCATACTGAGGTGAATCCCATGACAAGAGTACGAGGCACGGTTGCAAAGCCAGGATATATCCAAGCTTCGCAGGCAAATATTGTGGGAAAGGATGATTGGGTTATGCGCTATGACCAAGCTGCTTACCCGGATTTGCAAGTTGGAGATTTAGTGACCTTTACGGCAGGAGAGGTTGCAACGAACATAAAAATGGTGAAGCGGCAGAGAGTGTTCCGGGGAGATGCTGCAACGAGAATAAGAAAATACTAGGTGATGGACATGCCAAGAACATTCAAAGGGAGAGTGACGAAATTCAACAGAGTTGGCGGAGCGGGAGAGGTGGAATTATCTTCAGGAGAAGTTCTCAGTTTTAGCGCGGACGATATATTCAGCATCGGGGATAAGGTTGCCGTGAGCGTGGAAGGAAATGCAGTGCAGAGCATCAAGAGGCTTGGAACAGGGAGAGGAGATATGACACTGCACAAATCTTCAACTTCTTACTGGAAGCGAGGCCAGAAATACCAGTAAATCCCTAAAAATTTCCTGTTTTTGTATACTCAGGAT
>JACOVN010000087.1 GCA_016177315.1 Candidatus Woesearchaeota archaeon | reverse complement strand
CGTATGAGGTATTACAGGAGGTGATTGAACAAAAACAATGAGAGACGTTCACTCACCGAATAGGCAAACTCATGAAATAGGAATTTCCTTCTCTTGATTTCAACCGGCATGCTGTTTTGAAACCAAATTTCTTGTAAAATGCTGGCGAACGAGTCGTTAATACAACCATACGTGCCTTGTCCTTTCCCTTCATTTTCTGAATCTTACGTAATAGGTGTCGAACAATAACTGTCCCGATGCCCTGTCTTTGAAAACCTTGCTTTATATTCACCCAAAAAATTTCATAGATGCTGTAATCCATCGGTGATTGTACATATCCCCCAAAGCCCACAATGTTTTTGTCCTTCTCCGCGACGATATATTGCGGTTGAAAAGCCTTATTGTAAAACATAGCTAACAACTCTTTCCGAGAACGAAAAGCGTAATCTTGCGAATAATTATTTCTCACTATCCGAACAAGAACTGGAATATCTTTTTGCTTTGCCAACCGTATGTTCATAGCAATCCCTTATCCAGTATGGTGCTTTCCATGGATGATCTGGATCAAAAACACCCTCGCCCATGCCATAACAGGCAAAAGGCCAAAGAGGAGCAGCAGAACAACAAGGAAAGCAGATTGGGAAGAGGCAAGCTGCATGAGCTTGAGGATGATGCCAGAGAGAAGTAAAACGAGCAGGAATGCTGGGAAACTGCGAGCAAGGTTCTTGAATGCGTGAGGGAAAAGCTTCTGTATGGATTGTTTGATTGGAATATTCATCATGCCATAACCCACAAAAAGGAGATAGGCAAGGAAGAGGAAAACCAATGCCGCAAGTACCATGGCTATCCCTTCGGTCAAGAGTCGCATGCCAGAAATCTTTGGAGTGGAAAATTGGATGAGCGCAATACTAACAAGCAACGCAACAACAAAGCATAACCCATTCAAGGCAAAGAACCTGCCATAGAATTGCTTCACAGGAATATTCATGCCAAGCAAGGAATACGTCTTTTTCCAATTGTAGCCTTGCAGCACAACCCAGAGCAGGAAAACAGCAACAAGGAAGAGAAAGAGATACTGCAAGACAGCCCTATACTGCATCTGAAATTGCTCCTGGTACAGCATCACGGCCTGCAAGGCTTCTCCCTGCAATTCTTGTAGCTGCTCTCCCATCATGCCCGCAATAGTCGTCAAAGCAACCAAATGTTCAGCCATTCGTTCCATGATGATAACAGAGACAAAAGAGAGAGCAAGGAAGAAGAGCATGTCCATGCCATACAGAGGCAAGCATTGCTTCCAGTGGCGGAAGAGGAATTTCCAGGACTGAAGGACTGTATCGAAGAACGATGTGTTCATGATATCCCTACTCCCCTTGAGGCTTGCCCCGTTCTATCCAGATCACTCTTGGAGTTATCCGAGCATCCTGTTGTTCTTTCCACTTTATTCCCATACCTGTCCAAGTATTCCCCAACACAATAGCGTTGCCTTCCACCCTGTCCCTCTATGCCGCAGTATTCCATGATGCCATCATTGCCGATGCAATCACAGTATCCTTCTACAGTATTCTCTGCTGTAAGCACAGTATTTGGCCCTGGGCAAATAGCATATTCCATACAGGTTGCATCTGGATGCAGAGCATCCTTCATACAGTAATCGCCTCTTGGACAAAGCCTTTTGCCCCCACCCTCTTTGCTCTCGCAGAAGCAACCATCAGGATCGATAACCTGGCTATGGTACACACATCCTCGCTCTTCCTCAGTGCCTTCTGGAGGTTCGCTGCATACCGCCTTTATGGGCACTTCCAATTCCAGTTTTCTTCCCTTATCTGAGACAATCTTCGTTTCATCCATAACTGCATTCTGCAGGCTAACATCCTTATCCCGCTGGATAGGCTTTGCATCATACACCCTGACTTGTACAACCCAGTCTGCCGCAGTCTGCTGCTTGTTGAAATCCTCACAGCTCAAGCCCGGGCCGGTTCTCAAGGCAGTAACCGAAGTTCCTGGATGGGCAAGTACCATGGCATCGCCTGCTCTGGACTGGTAGCCTGGACTAAAGCTCACTGTAACACCATTGTAGGTAAGACTTTGCCCTTCAGCAGAAGGTTGCAATCTGCCAGCTCCAACTTGGCCAGCGCTTTTTGGAATAATGCAGTAATTATTCTCCTTATACTGCACGTTGAAAAGTGTGTAGGTATTTTCATCCGCAAAGACAATCGCAAATGCCCCTTCTGGAATATTGCCTGCAATGCTGACGCCCTGTACCTGGGCTCGAATATCCTGGAATGGCTCGATGCCAGTAGAAACAATATCCCTGCTGGTCGCACACTGTGCTGTTGGAGCAATGCCCAATGGCCGGATAACATCCTCTCTTCGCAATCCTGTGAGGGCAATGCCGCTGCTGAAATCCTCTGCCCGTACCCGATAGCCAGGCATTCCTTCTGGCCCAAAGAGTGCATCAGTTTCATAGTAGGCTTTATCGACTGCAAGTTTATAGCAATTGGTTGTTCCAAAGCTGTCTGGCGCAATCAAATAACTGCCTGTCTTCCTGTCTTTTGCGCGAACCTCCCAGCACAACCACTTGGGTACCTGATTTTGGGAAGTGTCCGGCTTATTCGGATCATAGCCTGGACTCTGCTTCTCAAGCGAGAATTGCAGCTGAATAGGCTGGTTGAGGTAGAAGTATCTTTTTTCTGCTCTTGGATCTTCAGTAAACCGCACTGCTCCTTGCCTGTCTACAATGGTTCTGCAACGGAAGCCAAAGCTAGGGAAATCCAATTGCGGGTTAAACTGGCATTCTGCTGGCGGCTTTCCACCAATCTGATTGATGCTCTTTTCAACCTTGTCTATTTTTTGCTGGTTGCCGTCATACCATGTCCATTGCAGCACTGCCTTATCATACCGCACTGGATCTGCAACTGGAATGTACAAATCGCCTGCCTCTCCTCCTAATACTTCTCCTGCAGCAAGCCTTCCAGGCAATGAGCCAACTCTTCCGAAGCTTTCAAAATTGGAAGTGATATCTCTCACAATAGGATCTCTGCCATAGCAATCGCATTTTCCCCCACTAAAGCCATCGTTAGGATTGCAGCTCAAATCATTGGAGCAAACAAGCTGGACATTATAGGTTAGCTCTGCTCCAGCCACTAAGCCAACGCCCAGATGGTAGATGAAATTAGCCTTTCCGTCTAAGGGATTATAGCTGATAAACCTCCTCGTGTGGGGGTAGAGGAATCCTTCTGAACGGATGGGAACACCGTATCCTGTTGTCAACAACCCTTCTACATCTAAATCAAAGTCTCCAGTGAAGGCAAAGAGGCAAGCTTGGTGGATCACTTTCCTTTCATTAAACATCAGCTTGTAGAGGTTGCCAGAGCCATACCTCCCTGCAATATCCTGCTGTATTTGTTCTCCAGCTCCTGCAAGAGAGCTGAAGAAACCTCCAAGAGGAGTTCCTGGCTTCTGCCGTTGGCTGGAAGGCCCGTACTTTCTTGCAAAGCACTTTACTGCATCCAGAATAATGTCGCAAACATAGGTTGTTAAAACAGCCCTGCATACGCCAGTCTTTCCTTGGCCTGTTAAAAGAATGGTTTCAAAGCAGAGCTTAATCTGCTCTAAAATATTTTTCCAGAGATTCAAGTATCCTGTTATCGCTGGGAAGCAGACACACTGCAATGCTCGAACAAAGCTAGAGCTGGGCTGGACAATGTAATGCAATGCTGTCTCATATTCTCTTCCAACCGGGCCAGGAGGAGTAGCAGGCGTTGCTTTGCCAGGCTCAACGTCCTCCCATTGTACCGTATTGCCGTCCACATCCAGCAAATACTCATCTGGATGCCATTCGTCCCAGTACTCTGGATCATCCAAGGAAGCTGCAATGCAGGTTGGCGTTCCTGTCAGCCTGTCTGCATCTTTCTCATTGTTAATCAGAATGTATGTTTGCTTTGTTGCAGAATCAACATAGACATCCTTTCCATGCTTCCAGCGATACACGTTTTTACTCAATCCAGGACAGGCGACAGGCATACTTTCAAATGCATCTCGATGATAGTCAATAATTCTCTCTTTTGATGGAGAAATTCTCTGGAAGACCGGCTTTTCATACGCATAGCGATGATGGAGCCCGATGACTCCCTGCTTCGTGTTCGTATCGGACTTCCTTCCCACATCATAGGCAATCTCGCCTACCTTTACCACTTTCCTGTCTTTCACTTCTGCTTCTCGCACTTCTGTTGCAAGATACCAGTTTCCATCCACATCTTTGTAATAGCAATGCTCTCCTACACCCGCTCTGCCAGACTCACAGAATCCTGTTTCGTTTCTCTCCACTTTTCTTCCACAGAATCCTGCAATTCTGTCTGCTGTTCCTTTCAATCCTTTGGGGCATTTCTGCTGCATCTCCATGCAGGTGCTTTGCTGCAGCTCATTCATCAAAATGCAAGCGCTATCCCACTGCTCAAAGTAATCGTAGATGCAAATATCCTCAGGGCTCTTCCCTTGCGTGGCTTCCTGAACATACTTTGGCCTATCTTTCTCTGCAATGCCGAAAATATCCCGTATCCTCTTATCTTTAAAGAAGGCATGCGCTTCCTCTTTGGCCTTATCTTCATTGTATTTGGAGAAATCATAGATAGAATATGCTCGGCATTCCTGATACCTATTGGTTCGCATGAAATAGCTCACGCTTGGCACAGAAGGACAGAAGGTTCTATCGCACAGGAATTTCATGGTTCGCTCAAATTTAATGGTGCGTTCTTTTGCATCCCGACAATTTTCTTCGTTGCCTTTTCCTGCCAACTTAGAAATCTCGCAGACAAATTTTTCCCTGGCCATAACAAAGAACAGCAATGCCCACGAGGTCATGCACGATCCCAAAGTCAGAATCGTTACGGCTTTCAATGGCTTTAAGATTTGGTTGATCAATTTCGTTGTTTCGTTCAGAACCTCGATGGAAGTTTTAAGCAGTTCCTCGGGTATAGCATCGAGCGGAACTTCAATATCGAGCAGCAAATTGGCATTCCAGCATTGTCTTTGTGCCCTGACAACTCTCTGCCCAAATTCGTCCACCTCATAATTCAGCTCTACCTGGAGAGGAACCTTAACAGTCAGATTTTTCATCCTGATGTCCTTCAATTTTGGCTGCGTGTAGTTGAAGGCATTCAGGGTAACAACCGTATAGCAAGTCTGGTAATCTGATTCATCGCATTGGGTGACGATGCTGGACTGGTCAATCACTTCCAAGGGATCGACGGCAGAGCTATGCCGGATTTCATCATTGAGCTCATAGAGCCTGATGAACGGGCCAGGAGGAAGCACGCTTGCAGCAGAAGCATTGAATCCCTGGAATTTGTACCTGTGGGTAAAGGCAAACTGGGCAATGCCTAGCCGAAGTAATTCTGGGGTAATCACTGCTGGACTGATTTGCGAGACATCGACATTCCAGTCTGCGCCAAATCCACATTTTGTGAATCGTATTTTCCCTTCCACAAAGGCAGTATTTCCCACCCTGTCCACTGCAACGATCTTCAAGTCATTATCAAACTCCCTGTCTGGCCTAAAGGGGGTTGAGCCGTACTGATCCCGCTGCTCTGTCCTGAATTCCCTTTCCTCTCTTCCGGCCCTCTCTTGCGGGAATTGTGGAGGGATTCTGTCTCGCTCTCGTTGTCTTTCTTCCTCTGTAATCCGCTGGGTCAAGAAAACAGGAATTTCAAACATACCATTGCTGTCTGCAACATCATGGTAGTCAATGTTTCCAGAGGCAATATGGCCGAATTGCTTGATACTATCCAAGACAGAGGTGCTGTAGCTCTTGGTTGCCTTGTTTTCTCCGTTCACAAAGGCAAAGATTTCAATGCCGGGCTCAGAAACCTGCCCCCTGAGAACAACTTCCTGCACATAGCTAGGATCGAGCGCATCCATATTATGCTGGATGAATTCTGGTGTGGAAACATCCACCAAGATGACTTGCTGGAACTCTACCATATTTCCTGCTCTGTCCACAAATTGTATGACAAATTGGTTTTCCTTGTCTGGTTGCAGTGCAGGAGTGAAGACAAAGTCTCCTGCTGCAATGGAATGGGGGCCATCCGTAGCAACTTCAGGTCCTTCTAGAGTTTCCACAGAAACGGTAAAGGTGACGTTCACATCCTCATTCACAGTGCCAGCAATCGCAAATTCAGTATCATTGAGCAAGGCTGGAATTTCCTGTTTCAGCTGCACAACAGGCTTTGCAGTGTCCAGCGTTGTCTGGAGCGTGATAGTGTTCGTGTTCCCTGCAGCATCCTTAGCAAAAAGCTCGATGGTGTTTGTTCCTTGACTCAAGCGTACGCCAGCAAAAGCAAAGTCTCCTGCCGCTGTTGCCGTTGTCTGCATGTCAAAATTTACATCATTGGTTGGGGTGCTGGGATTCACCTGCAAGGTGACTGCGGCATTACCCTCTGTTTTTCCAACGACGCTGATCACAGTGCTAGGAGAGAAGGCAGGAAGGGAAACCATGAAGGTTGGAGGAACATTGTCTGCCTGGGCAGCGGCATCCGGCGCAGAAACAGGGAGGAGGAAGGATATGCTGATAACTAAATAGATGCAGAATAGGGCAACCTGCTGCCTCTTTTCCATGCCATACCATTTCTCGCTATTCTTTTTTAATGTTCCCATTTTTGTACTTACTTCACCACTGGTTTTGCCTTCTCTACCAATGCAAGATCCTGGATTTTAAATAAGAGCTCTCCTAATTCCTCGTCGTCCTTGGGTGGAGGGGAGAATGCAATAGCAATGAAAACCAATTCATTCGCTCTGGCTGCATCGAATGCTGAGAGCGTAAAGTTTCCTCTGTAACCCCCGATGATTTTGTCGTTCGCATCGAACAAAATCAAATTCAAGGAATAGGTTGTATCGTCTAAGAGGATAGGCATGGTTGCTAACTGCGATGCTTCTTCTGGCTCTTCTGCGATTCCGGTGGTAGGATATTGTCGGTACACGACGTACTCTGAATTTTCTGGAGCAATGAGATAAATAAACGCTTTCTCTCCAGCACCAAGATGCTCCACTTCCCCTACTTTTTCATCCTGATACTGTTGCTTCACCACGCGGAAGGAAATGTCCTCCAACGGAACCATAGGGATATCCAGGACAACATTGCCGGTCAGGACATTGGCTTCCTGCCTAAGGTAACCTTCCTTCTCTGCAATAACACTCCCTGGCTTGCAGAACTCTGGCAGCCTTGTTCTCAATCGGTATACTCCACCATCCAATCTTGTTGAGCCTAAATCGCAGTAGTAAGTATTGAGACAGTTGAAAGTAAGATTGACTCCTGTAAGGTCAAAGAAGGATGTCTTGTCCTTGGTGTAGATGAGCAGCTCTTGCGCTCTCTTTTCTTCGCAGTAATCCACACCCCTCTCTGGTTCCTGGAATTCTATCACTGCCGTGAATTGCTTGTTTCCCTGGTTATGGTCAATCGTGACTGGCATGGCGTACTGGAACATATACCCATTGCCATGAAAGGCACTGGAGTCTTGGATGACAATTTCTATGGGGTAGGTAACATCATAGGTAAAGTGGTATGCATTGACGCAGAGGAATTTCAGGTACTGCTCAAAGCCTCTACCATAGCTAGCATCCAAAATGTCGCCTCTGGAAGGCCGAGCATTGAGGAAAAAGCTCCAGTCTTTCTGATATCGCACATTGGCCTGCAGATCCGCATACTTTTTTCCATCTACTGGAATGTAGAAGTGATAGTAATCATACAAATCCGGAGGAGCATTCTTGGGGTATCTTCCTTGCCGCACATCTTCTGCTGTCAGGCCCCTAAATTTCTCATATTCCGCAATAGGCCTCAGGAACGGCGCATGCTTGGCGTTGGCAAACCGGATTCTTGGCAGATTGTAATAGAGAAGATTCTTCAATTGGTTGATAATATCTCCTTTCTTCCACCGCAATCTATTGCACGTGAAGACAATGTCAGAGAAGGGAATGTCTGGCCCGGCAGTCATGAGTTCAAGCGTTACCTCCTCCAGGAAAAGGTTCTGGTTTTCTGCATTGAAGATATCAACAGCCAAATCATGGATTTTTTTTAACGGTACTGGAATGAGTGCATTGAACAGCTTGATTTCTGTTTTGAGGCTCTCTCCACGGATAGATGCTTCGACAGGGAATCGTGTTGTTACTGCAACCTGTTCTTCTCCTATTGCTGTCTTGGTCTCCATGCTGCCAAGTTCCTTGATGAAGAATTTCTCCTTGAAGTCCCTGAAGCTATTCACGCAGAAAGGAAGGTTGTTGTTGATGTAGCTGCTCAGCTGCTTTTCCATAGACTCTAAACTTGGCACCCGATTTTCTCCCTGGTAGTACCAGTACGGCACCTTAATCCTATTGTCTGGCGAAAAGCTAATAGTGCTTTCCGGGTTTGCCTCAATTCTTGGAGGGAAGTATAGATAGCCGCCCTGCACTCCTAGGAGG
>JACOVN010000066.1 GCA_016177315.1 Candidatus Woesearchaeota archaeon | reverse complement strand
CATTGCCCAGAGAAGGAAATGGTCGTAATCCACAAAGGTGATAGGGTAGGTATGGTAAAGTCTATTGTCGAGCAGGGCACCAACCCCAAAGAAGAAGAGGAGGGAAAAGACCATGACAAAGAGCGTGCCGAAGAGCACGAGAGGAGAAATGCTCTTTCTCCTTATCTGCTGAAAAGAGTAACCAAATACCCCCATTGTTCACGGTTGAGAAAAAGGTTATATAAATTTTTCCTGTACGGGAAGAGAAAGGTGTGTTCCTGGATATCCCACAAAGTTTGTCAAGAACCACCGGTCACTAGACCGGTGGCATGATGACCAATAAATTTATATTGCGGTGGTTCTTGAGCATGCTCGGAAATACCACCACTTCTGGAAGCGAAGTGGTATTCATCCACCTTCCAAATAGGAATGTGGTATTTCCGACATATAAAAGCACCCCCGCTCCAAGAACCCATGGAACTTCCCAAACATTACCATCTAAAGGAAGCAGAGAAGAAATGGCAAGAGTGGTGGATCAAGGAAAAAGTATATGCCTTTGATGCCAAAGCAAAGGGGGAAATCTTTTCCATTGATACTCCTCCCCCAACCGTCTCCGGCAGAATGCACTTAGGCCATGCCTTAGCCTATTCCCAGCTGGATTTTGTGGCACGATTTCAGAGAATGCAAGGCAAGAATATTTTCTTCCCCTGGGGGTTTGATGACAATGGCTTAGCAACAGAGCGGTATGTGGAGAAGAAATGTAATGTTCGAGGGCATTTGATGTCGAGGCCGGAGTTCATCAAGCTTTGCTTACGAGAAACCAAGGATGTGGAGGAAGCATTGCAGAAAGATTGGCAGGCCTTAGGCCTTTCCCCAGACTGGAACATCAACTATAGAACGATTGACGAGGGTTGTAGAAGAGTTTCTCAGATAAGCTTCATTGCATTGTTCGAGCAGGGCAGGGAGTATCGGAAAGAAGCCCCAACCATTTGGTGTCCGGAATGCCAGACAGCCATTGCTCAGGTAGAGCTGCAGGACAAGGAGCTGGACAGCTTCTTCAATGACATCGTCTTCAAGGTGGAAGGAAAGGATTTGATCGTTGCTACCACCAGGCCAGAATTACTTGGTTCTTGTGTAGCGCTCTTTGCCCATCCAGAAGACATACGGTATCAAAAATACTTCAACAAGAAGGTTATTGTGCCTTTATTCAACCAGGAAGTGCCGATTCTTGCAGACGAAAGAGCAGATCCAGAGAAAGGCACCGGCATCGTGATGTGCTGCACATTTGGAGATCAAATAGATATTGAATGGTACAAAGCTCATAATTTGCCTTTGAGAATTTCCATTGAGAAGGATGGAAAGATGAATGCATTGGCAGAGAAATATGAAGGCTTACCCATCAAAAAAGCAAGAGCGATCATCATTGAGGATTTGAAGAATGCAAGACTCCTGCTGTCCCAGAAGCCGATTCGGCATACCGTCAATGTCCATGAACGCTGTGGAATAGAAGTGGAGATTCTCAATACCAAGCAATGGTTCATTCGGTATTTGGACTTGAAAGAGGAATTTCTCAAGCTGGGAAACCAGTTGCGATGGCATCCGGAGCACATGAAAGTCCGGTTTGAGAATTGGGTCAAAGGGTTGAGGTGGGATTGGTGCATCTCCAGGCAGCGATTCTTCGGCATTCCTTTCCCGGTGTGGTACTGCACCAACTGCAGGGAGATTATTCTGGCAGAGAAGAAGGATTTGCCAGTTGACCCGACTGTCGATAAGCCAAAAAAAGCCTGCCCAAAGTGCAAGGGCAAGGATTTTGAGCCAGAGAAGGATGTTTTAGACACGTGGGCAACCTCCTCCTTAACTCCGATGATCGCCTTACAATGGGGAGAGGATGAGAAATTCTTCCAGAAGATGTTTCCCATGTCCTTGCGGCAAAATGGCCACGATATCATTACCTTCTGGCTGTTCAATACTGTCGTGAAATCCTATTTGCATGAAAAGAAGCTGCCATGGAAGGATGTCATGATCAATGGCTTTGTGCTGGATCCCAAAGGCAGGAAGATGTCCAAGTCTAAGGGGAATGTTATTGAACCTAGGGAGGTGCTGGAAACGTTTGGTGCAGATGCCTTGCGGTTCTGGGCTGCCTCCAGTAAGTTAGGAGATGACATTCCTTTCAAAGAAAAAGAACTCGTTGCAGGCCAACGGATGATAACAAAACTATGGAATGCTTCCAGGTTTGCCATGATGCACCTGCAGGATTTCGATGGGAAGAAGCCAAAATCCCTTGCTCCCATCGATGCCTGGATCCTCTCACCATTGCAGAGGTTAGTGCAGGAATGTACAGCCTATTTTCAGCAGTACGATTACTCCAAGACTAAAATGGAAACTGAGAAATTCTTCTGGCACATGTTCTGTGACCAGTACCTGGAATTAGTTAAGGATCGATTGTATAATAAGGAAGGATATAGCAAAGAAGCGATTCATTCTGCGAAGTATACACTCTACACTGTCCTCTTGACTATCCTGAAACTGCTTGCTCCTATCCTACCACACAGTACCGAGGAGATTTACCAACGCTACTTCCAGATGAAGGAAAACGAAAAGAGCATCCACCGTTCCTCCTGGCCAAGGGCGGAAAAAAGTTTCATCGATGAAGATGTTGAGCAGATTGGTGAAGAAGTGGTAAAGATTGTTAACGAGGTTAGAAAATATAAAACCAGCAAAGGCATGTCTTTGAGTCAAGAACTGGAAAAAATCATAGTGCATACAGAGCATTCTTTGAAAGAGGTGGAGAAGGATATTCTAGCAGTCGCAAAGGCTAAGAGCATAGACTGGAAAAAGGGTT
The DNA here is from genome assembly GCA_016177315.1 of Candidatus Woesearchaeota archaeon. GTDB lineage: Archaea > Nanobdellota > Nanobdellia > Woesearchaeales > UBA12501 > JACOVN01. Next base: position 70 of record JACOVN010000066.1, on the reverse strand, counting down.
CCTTTGCAGTAAATATTTTATAGAATTTATATAAAAGGATGAGAAAAAGAGAAAGTTTTAAATATGAGTT
>JACOVN010000073.1 GCA_016177315.1 Candidatus Woesearchaeota archaeon | reverse complement strand
TATACAAATTTTTGTATTTTTCCGAGAAAAACTCTCTTGTAGGAAATTATTTATCGAGCAGGAGCAAAAAGAGGGCGCAAGAATGTCCAGTATGTACTTTCCAAGAGGATCTTTCTACCTGTCTACAAAGAAAACTATAGCAGAGAAAGAGGTGTAATCTATGCTCCAGAACGTTAGCATTACCAAAATCAAGAAGCGAGACGGTAGAGTGTTGGATTTCAACCAGGATAAGATAACGGAAGCTATTTTCAAGGCTGCACGGTCTGTGGGGGGTTCTGATAGAAAATTAGCAGAGAAGCTCTCGAATAGGGTTGCCGAGGTTTTGGATAAGCGGTTTAAGGAAAGCATTCCATCCGTAGAGCAAATTCAGGATATTGTGGAAGAAGTCTTGATTAAAGAAGGCCATGCCAAGACCGCTAAGACGTATATTTTGTATAGACAGAAAAGAGAGGAATTAAGGAAAGAGAAGATGCTCGTTCTGGAGAAGGACAGCCTCGATGAGGTGGATAAGAGATTCGATTTGAATGCGCTGAGAGTGCTAAAAGCTAGATACCTTAGGAGAGATGGCCATGGCCACTTATTGGAAACACCCACGCAGCTCTTCACGAGAGTTGGTACGCATGTCGCACTTCCAGATGTTCTCTTTGACCAGAAGCTGTTTGATAAGGACAAGAAGCAGAAAATGCATCCAACAGAGGCATTCGATCCGATAAAGGCAGAAGGCAAGTTTAGCATTGGAAGATACACACTTAATCAATACCACCTTGAAGCGCTGAAAATGATGTATGACAGATTCAACAAATGGCAGCAAATGCGATTTTCCTGGAGTGAAGTTTTGAAACTGTTGGAGCAAGGCAGCTTGGACAAGTACGAGAAGAATGTTGAGGATTTCTACAATGTGATGATAGAAAGGAAGTTCATGCCCAATACTCCCGCCATAGCAAACTTCGGGAATGTTTTAGGCATGGGCTCTGCATGCTTTGTGATGGATGTTCCTGACTCTATCGAAGGTATCATGGAAACCTTGAAGCAGACTTCCATCATCTTCAAGGCAGGAGGAGGCATGGGATATAACTTCTCCAAATTACGGCCAGAAGGAGACTTTGTCTCCTCTACTGGAGGCATTGCTTCTGGACCATTAAGCTTCATGCGATTGTTTGATACCATGACGGAGGTGATTAAACAGGGAGGGATTCGAAGGGGCGCAAATATGGGCATCCTGAACTCCAATCATCCAGACATCGAGAGATTTATTACAGCAAAGGAAGGCAATAAGTCCTTGAGGAATTTTAACATCTCTGTATTGATAATGCCGGATTTCTGGGAGCACTACGACCAAAATAAGCCTTATCCCCTGATTAATCCAAGGACAGGGGAAGTCGTGAAGACCGTGAATCCAAGAGAACTCTTTGACAGAATTGTTTTCCAAGCCTGGGAATCTGCAGAACCTGGCGTTATTTTCTTTGACCCGGTCAATCGATACAATCCTTTCTATGAGCATCTAGGGCCGATTGTGACAACCAATCCTTGTGTCGCTGCAGATAGCTTGATATCGACAGATAAAGGTTTAGAGAGAATAGACGCTATCCAAGGAGAGCACATCCTGGTTGATAATAGGGTTGTTGCATTGGACCATGGCAATTTAATGAGCTTGCAGTATGGCTGCCAAATCGTTAAGCCCATCCAAAGGATAAAAACAGGGTACAAAGAATGTTACAAGCTAGAAACAAAATCAGGTTTCGAAGTAACAGCTACGCCAGAGCACAAGATATTAACTCCAGAAGGTTGGAAGGAACTTCGCGAACTAAAAGAAGGAGATGGTATCCTAATACAGTCTGGGCAAGGTAAATGGAATGAAGATGGTAGACTTCCCTTTGAAATTAAAAATGAAGTTATTGGCGAAAATGGAAGGAAATACACCTTCCATTTACCAACAATATGGAGCCGAGAACTTGGTATGTTGCTTGGCTGGATGGTCGGGGATGGTTGGCTCAGTACCAAATACAACCAAGTTGGTTTGGTATTTGCTAAGGAGGATGAGGAAGCGAGGAAGTACATTCAGCCTATATTCGAGCAATACTGCAATAGAAGAATAAAAATGATACCATATGAGAATGGCTGCGTGCAAGTCAGAAGCGCAAGCAGACACATGGTAGAATTCTTTACGAAGCTTGGTGTACAACCCGTTGGAAAAGAACGGGAAGTTCCTCAGGCATTATTTACAGCACCCGAGGAGGCTGTCGTCGGTTTCTTAGAGGGTTTATTGAGCTCTGATGGCACAATCGGTATGGGAACAGAAAGTAGGAATTATATACGATTGAATTCCAGCTCGCTGAAGTTGCTGAAACATGTCCAATTGCTTCTTCTCAATATGGGGATAAGAAGTGCCATCTATGACCGTTCAACGAAAGCAAAGAATTTCCGGTACGTAAACAAAAAAGGAGAAATAGTAAAATACACGACATCCGGAAGAAACTATGATTTAAACATGAGCAAGCAAAATCTTTTTAAGCTCATACAGAGAGTATCATTTATACAACGAAGGAATAAAAGTAAAATAGAAACTTTAGGCATGTTCGAGTTCTACCGAGAACAATTTTTGGAGAAAGTAAAGAGCATCGAGTATGTTGGCGAAAGAGAGGTGTGGGATATTACGGAACCCATAACCCACTCCTTCATAGCCAATGGTGTCGTGGTTCATAATTGCGGTGAAGTTTTGCTCTACCCGTATGAGTCCTGCAACCTCGGCAGCATCAACGTGTGGGCATTTGCCAGGGAAAATGATGATGGAAGCATTTTCTACGACTGGGAAGGATTGAAGCAAACCACGCTTCTCTGCACCAAGTTCCTGGACAATGTGATTGAAGTCAACAAATTCCCCTTGCAGCAGTTCGAGGAGATGGCATTAGCAACGAGAAAGATTGGTCTGGGAGTCATGGGCTTGGGAGATTTGCTCTTTGAATTAAGAATACCCTACAACAGCGAGGAAGGAAGGGCCTTCATGGAAAAATTGATGCAGTTCATCAACTACTACAGTAAGGTTGGAGCTATTCAACTCTCCAAGGAACGAGGGCCAGTGCCGTACTTCGACAAGAGTTTCTATCCAAAAGGCATGCTTCCGTTCGCAGGCTCTGCAGATAAAAAAGCCTGGACTTTTGACTGGAGCAAGATTGCAGAGGACATTAAGAAGTATGGAGTGCGGAATGGATACACAACCGTTATTGCTCCAACTGGAAGCATTTCCATGATTGCTGGTTGCAGTTCTGGCATGGAGCCGGTGTACAGTTTGTGCTTTGAGAAAAATGTTAAGGTCGGAAGCTTCTACTATGTAGATCCAGTACTGGAAAAGGTATTGCAGAAAGAAGGATTGTACAGCGAGGAATTGATGGAGAAGATTGCAGAGAACCGAGGGAGTATGCAGGATATTGAGGAACTTCCAGAGCATATCCGGAAGGCATTTGTCGTTGCCTTGGATATCACCCCAGAGGAACATATCAGGGCATTAGCAGCATTCCAGAAATGGACAGATTCCTCCATCTCAAAAACAAATAATTTCCCACCCGATGCAACGGTGGAGGATATGCGCAAGAGCTACATTTTAGCGTACAAGCTTGGCTGCAAAGACGTTACCGTATTTAGAGATACCTCCATTAAAGACCAGGTTTTAGTTGCGGGCAAAGCGAAAAAATCTTTGAAGAAGGAGCCAGAGCAACCAAAAATTCTGGCAACCACGCAAGGAGCAGAGACCAATCATGCTGGAAAAAAACCAACCATCTGCCCAGAGTGCAGTAAAACTTTGGACATGAAGGAAGGGTGTGTCTCCTGCCCAGGCTGTGGGTGGGGGGTGTGCAGCTGAAGGGGAATTTAATAAATAAAACCCCTTTATTTGATTATCTCCATAATCTTATCCAACCTCTCCCTATTGAGGTAATACTTCCATCCGTGCTCTTTTTTCTTCTTGCCGCAGATCTGCTGTTTTACCAATGCTTCAATGATCGTTTCCACTTTATCGATATC
>JACOVN010000059.1 GCA_016177315.1 Candidatus Woesearchaeota archaeon | reverse complement strand
TTACCTCGAATAAGCCGAAAGCTCCACGCTTCAGCGTGGAGATGAAGGCTTTTCGATGGTGCTCAAAAACCTTTGGTTTTTGTTACCGACTAGCAAAATGGAGGGTATCACTATGGCCTTTCTAAAACATCCCATAGAACAAACTCCTCGTCACATAGACTTCGAGCCATGCAGCGACAAACAGGAAAATCACCGCAATGCACAGCAAGGTAACGCTGTCCCGCAGCACATTCTGGAATGCTGCGCTGCCCCACTTCTCCCTAATCAAGGCTTTGGAGATAACCCCTCCTGCAATCGTTGTCAGGAGGAATCCCATAACTTCTGGAATCAAATGAATCATAAATATTCCTAGGATGGTATAGACATGGGCAGTCTTTTTTGCCAGGAAATCAATCACATAGACCATGAAGCTGGCAAAGATGCTGGCATTCAGCACCGCCAGGAAAATAGAGCCGGCGCCGTAGGCTAAGGAAAGCACAAAGAAAATCAGGCCAACAGTCAGATTATACTCCCACAAACCAAGGAACTGTTGTATGGTATACTCTGGCGGCTTCTCCAGAAAACCGGTAATTAATGCTCCGCTCAATCCTTCCTGTTTTTCCAAAAACTGAATTTGGTAATGAAACACTGTATTGAATCTCACTTCGCTGGGGACAAACAACAATCCTAAAACCACGTAGGCAAAGAAGATGCCGATGAAGAGGGAGATATAGATTTCTGCCACATCGCGATGGTCTTTAAAGAAATGATATAACCCATCCATGCTTTCTCTCTTCTCCTCTACAGAGAGGATCTTCATCAGCGAAGGAACCAGCAAAAGGGTTGTGAGAAAGAGCATGGCCAGAGAAACCTGCCAGGGAAAGAAGATAATCCCTACCCCGAAACCAACCAAGGTATAGGTAAACCCAATCAGCAATGCCAGAAAGGGTCTCTTTTGCAGGATGGCAATATTTAACGATTCCAGGACCATCCCCAAAATCTTTAGGAAGAGTGTTTATAAACATTGTGCCTCTTTTTTGTCATCCCTTGTGGAAGCCTCAGGAGAAAAATTTAAATATTCCCATAAATAAACAAGCCAACATGGCACAAAGGAGGGGAAAGCTTACGAAGAAGCATTGGCTGGCCATTGAGATTCTTATCGCTGCGTTGATCATTTTCCTAGCTTTGAACGTCATTCAGTTCCCGATTGAGGAGACGGAAACGTACACAGAAAGAGTGCCCTACCAGCCAGGAGAAATGATGCTGGTGGATGCTCCTTATAACGAAACGACCTGTACCCAACGGGATCATAAATTCGAAATCGAGCAGGGTCAAATCATTCCTCTGCAGGGAAATTCTGCTGCCTTTATCTATACACTGCAGAACAGCGAGAACAAAGCTGGAACGTTCCGGTATAAGCTTGGCATTGCGACGTTATACTGGGCCAGAGTTGCCCAAACCCGGCAGGAGAAGATTTCCTTTGAAGGCTATACACCAGAAGAATCCACGGAAGTTCCTGCCAACAGCAGACAGCAAATTTCTATTGTCGTAGAAGGCTTGAAGGCTTCTGACCCTTACTATGGAGAAATCATCGTGTATCCTCCACAGCTGGAAGAGTGCCAAACAGTTACGGAGATGACGCAGGTAGAGGTTCCAGCAACAACAACAGACTTTAAGGATGTGGAGAGAACGAGAGAAGTCATCAGGTATGAGACGCTGTGGGAGAGGATGTTTGGGTAATGGTTTCTGGTGGTTTTCTTATTGTTTGGTAGCAAAGTTTAAATAGATGAAAGGCTTTTTTCTCTGCATAAAAATATTCGTTGGGGGTTTTGCATGGAGCCTTTGGATGCGAATGCGTGGGAAGATTTGGAAAAACGGATTAATAATTTGTTAATGCTCAATAAAGCCTGTGAGCTCTATAAAGAAGTGAAAGGTTTATTGTTAACAGGAAATCATGAGCAGAGTCTCAATCCAATAAACCTACAAATCGCAATAACAAAATGGGAGGAGTTACAGCGAATGCAGGTATGCTATCAAGGCACACCTCTGGAAGAAGAAGTGCGAAAGTTGAGCACAAATATTGAATCACAAGCCGGCTTTGTAGAAGAAATCTTGCACGGTATTAAAGGTAGAGTGACCCAGATACATGAATCTTTCCCTTTTCCTCTTCCTAAAACTCCTTATGTCCGATACAAAGATCTTTTGTTTGAAAAGCGCGCTCCAAGAAAGAAAGGTCCGGCAGGACACCTAGACGATAAAAAAGAGTTTGAATATCTAATTAGTTGCGCAACGTTAAAGCTAAGCGGATATGTCCGCCATCCTAGACCATGGGAAGTTTTCAGTTTACTTATCGATTATTTAGAAGGTAAACTGTCTCGCGAACAGATAGAGGTGGCGGAGGATATACTCAGAGGAGGGTGGGAATGGTTGAGTTCAGCATTTGAACGGAAAGGGGATATTCTCACTGCGTATATCGATCCTGTCGGACTTTACCCACAGAGCGAGCCACTGAAGGATGCCCCTGGCGATTCCAAAATGACCGGCTATCGCAAAAAGGATTTCCGGTCTACCGATTGGCTGGAATTTGATATATCGGGAATAGAATCTGAAAAGGCCGTCCCTTTAAAAAAATTTGATGATCGCTTTGTTCGATTTCTTACTGGTTGTTCCTATAGAGCACTTCCAAGAGCCATGCGGACATTCGGACGGTACAGAGTTTATGTTTACCTTCCTAAAGATAATACCATTGGGCACGTATGGTGCGGATATGGGGATTCGAATCGCGCTTTGTACGTTCTCGGTTCTGGCGGTTATCGTTTAGGATCTCGGGGAGTCATGGATATTAATGCTGAAAGAGCATTGCAATGTATGGATATTGAAGACCTATGGGACAGAGAACCTAAGGAAACAGAAGTGAGTTTCAATACACTACGGCGTCTGACGGAGTATAGGAATACTCTAGATATTCTGCGTCGAGAAGGTAAGGAAAAGGAATCGAAATGAAAACACCACCGGGTTGGAGTGGACTGGAGCAAACGATCGATAAGTCGCTCTGGCTTCTTTAATATATATCAGTGTAGAACTGCCAACAGTGCGGCGTTGTATTCAATTAGGACATGAGAAATCACTCACGGATGTTCTTGTAGTAATCCACATGACAACGTAACCATATAAGAAACACTATCCTTCTTGCTTCTGGTGATGCCTATGTTAGGGAAATCCATCAGAGGATTGGTTATCGGGGCATTGATTCCAGGCATTTTTGCCTACCAAGCCCACCAGGAAGTCAAGAGATTGAGGACAGCAGCCGTGAATGAGGTTACTTCTATCGAGAAGGTGGTGCAATCCCTCCAGGAAATAGACCGCAACATGCAGACCTGTGTCCGGGCTACAAGGATTTGGGAGAATGGAGGAGAGTATGAGATGGTAGAAGACCGGCTGGCCAGGAATGTAAGCACCTACCAGGAGGCAAGGAAAAATATCGATACAGAGTTAGAAGCAAGAAGTGTGGAGCTCAAGGGAGTGTTGGATGAGAGCTACCAGGAACGCATTGAGAAGCTGACACAGAAACTGAAGGATCAGGCAACCATGGTCTTCGGCTACTTTGCCTTGCAGAACCTTTTGACTGGTTCCCCATGAAACCGTACCTTGTGCAGCAAGCAGAGCAAACGTCATGCACACTCCAGGATTTGGTTGGATACTTTCAGCATCAAGGAATCTTGGGCCAGGAAGATATAGCTATCCTGACTACCTTTGGCTTAGCGCATAGATTGAAATTCGGCATCGAAGGGAAGAGCGGGACAGGCAAAACCCATCTTGCAACGATTGCCTTATCCCTGTTTCCAGCAGAATATGTACACTGCATGGGACTGAGCTCAGAGACAGCAGAGAGTTACAACGCAGAGGCCATGAACAGGGCTTACCTGCTCTATATTCCGGAGCTGCAAAAAGCTCTGGGAAGAAATTCCATCAACCTTGAGATCGTCAAGAGTCTCAGCGAAGGAAAACCCAGTATTAGGAAGGTACAGCGTGGCCACACAACCCTGGAATTCAAAATTGAGGCGGACAAGGGGATTTTGTATACCCTGGCTACAGAGAATGCATACAAGCCGGACATGGAACTGTTCCGGAGGATGTTCCAATTATATACGGATGATAGCATGGAACTAACGAAGCAGGTGGTGGAAAAGAAACTGGAACAAGCAGCAGGCATTGGCAGTGAAACAGCCATGCACGATGCTGATGCCTTCCAGGCACACTGTGTGCGTGCCATGCTCTTGCCTTTCCATTTCATTAATCCCTTTGCCCATGCGCTCCAGGAATACCTACCGAGCGAGCACGTGTTGATGCGGAGCTACATCAATCATTACCTTGCCCTCATGGAGGCAAGCGCCAGATTCCAATATCCGGGAAGAGTGCAGGAGAAAGATGCGAAGGGGAGGAAACTGTACCTCAGCCTTGCAGATGTGAAAATTATTCATGATCTCTGGCTGCTGCATTGCAAGCAGAGCCTGGAAAGAGTAGGATGGCAGGGAGCATTTCCAGCAGTGGATTGGGAGAAGGTTCAGCAGGAAGGAGTCGCAGTCATGCAGAAGCAACACAGCCATGTTGCAGAGGCGTGGACGGAGAGGGAAAAAGGTGTTTGAAAAGAGGCACAATCATTCAGATAAACGATAAAAAATCGATGAGGTGGTAAGAATGGAAGTACAAGTGGAAACTGTTCAACCCAGAGCAAATGGGAGGGGGTTGGAAGAAAAATATCATCAATTGTTGGGCCAGGCCAGGAGTCCGTACCAACAATATGCTGATAGAGTGCAGGACATTAGAGTCATGGAGCAGCGAGCAAAGGCGATGGTAACGGAGGTAGCGAGGGTCAGCAAAGAACGGCTGAATGGCCTTGAAATGCTCCAGTTTTATGCCAGAAACTTGGTTGGAAAGGGTGCAGAGTATGCGCAGCGTGTTGTCAGCGAGAAGTTTGATCACTTGAAGAGAGAAGCAGAAGAAACGCTCGAAGCTGCAAACGCAGAGATGGATATCATCACCCAAATGTATCGGGAAGAATCTCGGCGAAAGCAGGATGCCATGTTATTGTTTTCTGAATACGATGCAACGGTTCAAGAGCAGCAGAAAAGCTTAGAAACTAGATTGCGGCCGGAGCTCCAGACCCTTCGGGAACGGGTGCAGGTTGGCGATGCAGGAGCTTATGAACGTTTGCAACGCACCCATCAAGAAATGACAGAACTGATGGCAGAGAAAGAGCAGAGTGAGCGGAGAATTGAAGAGGTGTATCAATTCGTATTGCAAGCCGATGCAAAGTCTGAGAGCTACCAGCAATCCCTCTCCTTGCTTCAAAGCACCAAGGAGAATGCGCAGGGAGCGTACAAGAGTGTGGTAAGAGAAAGCGGCAAGATACAGATGTATGGGATGAGCGGCTTCAACCTCGTTACCTTGCTGCAGCGCCTTGGAGGAATATTCCATAGGCTAGAAAAGCTTGTCCTGAGTCAGGAGGAAGAGGCAAGGCTTGGAAATAGGCGGAAGAATCTCAGCAATGGAACGGGAAGGCAGCATGGAATAGCCTCTAACTACGAGGAGATGAAACGGCATGTTGAGGAAATCCGTGCAAAGGATCTCAAGCCACTCTTTGTGTAGTGATGCCTATGGCAGAGGCTCCTATAGCAGAATTGGAATATGAGATAAACCATGCTCGGAGGAAGATTGGGGATTACCTTCCCCACACTCTTCTTTTGGTCGAGGACTCTGTTCCTGCTGCTGCTGCGCGACAGGCTTTTGCAACATGCTTAGGAGTACAGCAGTATGTGAAGCAAGCGTTAAGCAAGCAGAACCATTACCCTGGAGAATTTTTGAATGCTGCCAGTACTTGGATTGGAGCAGATATTGCTGCTCGCATTGTACAGCCATATGCCGAGAAAAGAGATGCAATTTATGCTGCGCTAGATTACAGCATAGGGGATAGCTCCCTTGCCCATGCGCTTGGCATGCATGCCCAACAATTGCTCCGCCAGGGAACGAACGGAGATATTTCTACACTCTGTGATGCATATTTCTCTGGGCTGAAGGAGCAAAGCCAGAGGCTGCTGGAAGGAAAATATCCCACAGAATTGCGGGAATTGCAGGAAACAACTCTCACTCTCCATCTTCCTCCTGGACTTGTGAAATTGCTCAAGCAGGATACGCTTGCCTACACAGGGCTTTCTTCCTCACCAGCAATTTTACCTTCCGCCCTTCCTCATATTACTTTTGCCGATATCGGTGGCAACAGGTCAGCCAAGGAGCGGCTCCAGGAAGCAGTGAAGGATTTCCAAGCACGAGAGAAGAGAAAATTTTGGGGCTTGTCGGTAGAAAAAAATTACCTCCTCTTCGGCCCTCCAGGGACTGGAAAAACTATCCTGGCGTATGCCTATGCTGCTGCTCTCGGCTTAGATGCAAAAGAATTGAGCATGGCAGAGATTTACGATCCCTACATTGGCAAGACAGAGCAGAAATTGCGGGAAGCAATGCAGATGCCAGAGGGAGTATTGATTGTCAATGAGCTGGATTCCTTCCTGCGGAAGAAGGCCTTGCAGGACAATCAGGTATTTGTGAATGTGGTCAATCTCTTTGCAATAGAATTGGATAGGAGGAAAGAAGATGATGCATTCCATTGCCTTACTACTGCAAATGAGC
>JACOVN010000072.1 GCA_016177315.1 Candidatus Woesearchaeota archaeon | reverse complement strand
AACTTATCCTCCATACTCCAACTGATGAAGATGAATTAGGATTGGTGGGTGTTGAGTTCCCAACAAAATTTGAGAACGCGTGTATCCTCCTGAAAACTAAATATAGTTACAGCATTCTAGAGTATGAGAACCCTAGTATGAGAGATAGGCAAGAACGTTTGGGCACTGAGTAATATTTTGACGAACAACTATTTAACGAACCCTATTATTCATTTTCCACCAAAATCTTTATAAACCTCCCTCTGTAAAATTCTGTTAGGGGGAACATGCAGTTGCTACCAATAGACGAGAGCCAAAGAATACCCATTGCTACCTTTTCTGATAAAGAAATTGCTGAGTTTCTCAAGAAAAATCAATTGGCTTTAACAGTCGAAGAAGTCAAGCTCATCCAGAAAAAGCTAGGCAGAGATCCAACCTTAACAGAATTGCATGTCTTCAACATTGAATGGAGCGAACACTGCAGCTACCGCTCCAGCAGAAGCATTTTGAAGAAATATTTGCCAACAGAAGGTCCTACTGTTATTCTGGGTCCTGGAGAAGATTCCGGCATTCTCTTCTTCACAGAATTTCAAGGAGAAAAGTATGGTATTGTCATCAGCCATGAGAGCCACAACCATCCTAGTCAAGTAGTGCCGTATGAAGGAGCAGCAACTGGCATCGGAGGCATTGTGAGAGATGTGGTTTGCATGGGCGCAAAAGTTATTGCTACTGCTGACCCGCTGAGGTTTGGCAATCCATACGGTAAAAATAAAAACAAAGTGCGATACATCGCCAATGAAGTCATCAATGGCATTGCAGGCTATGGAAACCCTTTAGGTATTCCTAATCTGGCCGGGGATGTCTATTTCAATGACAGCTTTGATGAGAATTGCTTAGTGAACGTTGTCTGCCTTGGGTTGGTGAAAGAAAAAAATATTATTCATTCTGCTGCTCCAGGGAATGCAGAAGGATATGATATCATTTTGGTTGGCAAGGCAACGGACAACTCAGGATTTGGAGGAGCTGCGTTTGCCTCTGTTGTTTTGGATGAAGAGCAAGAAGAATGGAACAAAGGGGCTGTGCAAGTGCCCGACCCTTTCCTTAAGAATGTCATTTTGAGGGCTTCCTATCAAATTTTCCAGGAAGTTGCAGCAAAAAAAGTTTCTATCGGATTTAAAGATTTGGGTGCAGGAGGAGTGATGTGTGCCGCTTCAGAGCTTTGTGCTGCGGGCAATCAAGGCTGTATCGTGGATTTAGACAAAGTCCATGTTTCCATGAAAAACTTGCCTCCTTATGTTGTTGCTTGCGGTGAAACGCAGGAAAGGCTTTGCTGGATCTCTCCCTCTTCCTTCACTCCCAGGATTCTGGAGATATACAATCAGGAATTTGAACTTCCAAAAATTGCAGAAGGCGCGAGAGCAACGGTCATTGGAAGGGTAACCAAGGAAAAGGATTTCATTCTGCGGTATCATGGCAAGATTGTTTGCCATGCTCCTATTGAAGAAGTGACTGGAGGTATCCGGTACGAGCGGTTGGCAAAGGAAAGGAAAGAAGTTTTTGCAGAGCCTGATCTAGCAGAGCCACGAGATTATAACGCCATGCTCCTCTCTGTCTTAGAGCATCCCAATGTCTGCAACCGATCCAAGATTTACGAGCATTATGATAGGGAAGTCATGGGCAATGCCATCATTAGGAGTGGAGAGGCAGATGCAGGCTTAATGACTCCCATTCCCAACTGTCCTGCTGCTGTTGCCTTAAAGGTTGATTGCAACCCAAAGTACACCAGAATAAATCCTTATTGGGGAAGCGTCGCTGCGGTTGCAGAGTCTATGCGAAATGTTGCTGCCATCGGAGCAATGCCGATTGGATTAACAGACTGCTTGAACTTCGGCAATCCAGAGATTCCAGAGCAGTTCTGGCTCTTTGTGGAGTGTGTCAGGGGCATTGGTGACGCTGCAAAAAACCTCTATTGGAAGGGAACCAAGCTTCCTGTTCCGTTTGTCTCTGGCAATGTTTCTTTCTATAACCAATCTGCCTCTGGCAGAGCAATAGATCCAAGCCCAGTCATTGCCTGTGTCGGAGTTATGCAGGATTACTCCAAAGCCATTACCATGCAGGTCAGGAAGGCAGGTAGCGTTCTCTGTCTCCTGGGTGAGCGGAAGGATGAAATGGGAGGGAGTGTGTACTATGATCTCCATCGAGAAACAGGAAAAAATATTCCAAAGATTGGTTTTGAGCAGGAAAGGAACAGAATGTATGTCATCTTGGATATGATCGATGCACGATTGCTTTTGTCTTGCCATGATATTTCCGATGGAGGCTTAGCAGTGACGATTGCCGAAATGCTCATGGGAGGGAATGGGAAAGGCAGGATAGGGGCAGAAATGCAATTGAATGATGCGTTGCCGACTTCTAAACTTTTATTCTCCGAGAGCCCGGGCTTTGTGTTTGAAATCGCAGCAGAAAATCTAAAGAAGGCGGAAGCAATCTGCAGCAAATATGGCATAGACCTGTTTAGGATAGGAGAGACTCTTGCTCAGGAAAAATTGAGGGTGTATCATAATGAAGAAACGGTTCTGGATCTTCCTTTGGAGGAATTAAAACAAGCCTGGATGCACGGCATGGAGGAGGCACTGGAATAATGGCAAAAATCGCTGTACTTTACTTTCCTGGCAATAACTGCGAAGAGGAAACGAAGAGAGCGGTAGAGGCAGCTGGCATGCAGGCAGATATTCTCAGGTGGAATAACGATCCAAAATTGTTAGAGAACTACGATGGCTACATCATCCCTGGAGGATTTGCGTATGAGGACAGAGTAAGGGCAGGAGTTATTGCAGCAAAGCAGAAGATTATGGGAAAAATACAGGAGGAAACAGAAAAAGGAAAAATTCTGTTGGGCATCTGTAATGGTGCACAAGTCCTGGTGGAAACAGGTATGATCCCCGGTTTACAGAGAAGCGTGCAGATGGCTTTGGCTCCCAATGATAATCCCAAGATTTCAGGATATTATTGTACTTGGATACGATTGAAGAACATTGCCAAAAAGAAAAACGCCTTTAACCAATACTATAGCGAAGCGGAAATAATTCCCATGCCTATAGCCCACGGAGAGGGAAAATTCACAACCAGAGATACAACCTTGCTGGAGCAATTGAAGGAAAATGAGCAGATAGCATTCCGGTACTGCAATGCAGATGGAGAGTTTGTGGATACGTTCCCTGTAAACCCAAACGGGGCAATGTTCAATATTGCAGCAATATCTAATAAGGAAGGGAATATCATGGCCATCATGCCCCATCCAGAGAGGGCAAGCTGGAAGAAGCAACTGCCAGAAAAGCAATTAAGGAATTTTCAGGACGGAGAATTGGCAGGGCCGGGAAGGAAAGTGTTTGAGAGCATGGGGGAGTGGTTGAGGTAAGAAAAGCTGTATGATAAATCCTAAAGACTATGGATATTTGTGGACAGATCATGATGTTAATTTTATTTTCACTTCTTGCTATCTCTTTAAAGAATTTAGAGAAGCGGATATCTTCCTTATGTATGATTGTAAAGAAAAGGGCTTAAAGTTTTT
>JACOVN010000055.1 GCA_016177315.1 Candidatus Woesearchaeota archaeon | reverse complement strand
TTTTTAAATATTATGGAAAAATGCATGCGATGAAAAGATTTAAATATGGATTCTCTTTTTACCTGCAAGAGGTGAGGATGTGAAAAGAACGGTGCAATGGCTGGCAGTATTATTCGTAGTTCTATTTCTTGCAGGCTGTGGAGAATCCACTGGCGAGGCAGCAGAACAGGAAGCAATAGAAGTTCCCTTAGAGGAACAGTCTGCTGCAAATACAACACCAGGGAATGAAACCAATGCAACCGAGGAAGTTGTCCTCATTAAGAGACCTTCTATTACTCCAGAAACCGCCAGAGAAGAGGCATTCCAGATTGCCAGGGGGAATATTATTACGGTTGCCTTGGGCTCAGCTTTAGGCATTCCCTTTTCCTTAAAAGAAGAGCAGCTGGAAAAAATACTGAAGGCTGGTGAATTGGAAAACCCCCCTATAAAGAATTGGGCACTGCTGGAACGGCCATTCAGCACTGGAAATCCAAAGTTGCTCGGAAAGGAATCCCTCTTCTATCCCTCGAACTATGAAAGCTTCCGGTTTAGTAGCCTGAGCCAACGAACAGAGGTGAAAGACTTTGCGAATGCAATTCTGGCAGAAGCTAAATTGGCCAAGGCATTGCTGGCAGGGTATGACGCAGATGCAAAATTCCAGGCCGCATTGCTCGGCATAAGCGCTGCACGCAAGGCCAATGTCTTTGCCCTGGATGGAAAATCTGGCGGATTTTACTTTCCCATGGATGAAGCTGGAGAGTTAGACGACAGCAGCTTTGCTTTAGGGGAGCAATTGTACGTGCTCTTGGCATTCTCAGAGATAAAGGCGTTGACAGAAGAGAAACAGTATTTTGGAGAATTCCGGAAAACCGAAGCTATTGGATATGCGAATCAGCTGTATAACATCATCAAGCGAGAGGAGAAGCAGAGCAATTATGAGCTCTTTTATTCTTTAGACTCCCATGATCTCGGCATGGCTGTTTATGCCTTTGCGAGCTTTGCAGGCATTACCGATGATGGCAAATGGCAACAGTTTGCACTGGAGGACATGGGCAGAATAGCCAACATTATTCTGGAACGGATGGATGATAATGGAAAAATGGAGAAGGGCATGCAGAGCCAATTAACAACGCAAGCAACAGCGGTTCTTGGTTTGCTCATAGCATTTGAGAATACGGATAATGAGGAGTATAAGCAAGGGGCTATTGAAGCCTGGAGTTACCTGCAAGAACTCTGGGATGAAAATGCACAACTCTACCGGAAAGAAGAGGATGGAGACTTTGCATACAGCGCAGAGGAAATTGCGGATGTGATTCTGGCCTTCAATGCCGTGACAGAAATCTTGGGGACAGAGGAAGGAGAGAGAATGGCAGATTTCTTCAACAGTGCTGTAAAATTGTCTGGCATCCAATTGTCGGAGATGGAGGATGACACCGATGAAATCCCTTCGACAGAGGAAAATTTCCTTGCGCCAGTCTTTGCGACAGGATTTGCCTATGATGAGAAAAAGCAGGAGTGGCGAGTAACAGATAAGAACTTCAATACCGGACAAGCCATGTACCTCGCTGCACAATTGCTGAACATTGGAACGTACGAGGAAACGCCTGCCTTGGAGAAGGGAGGATTGCCGAAGCTATTTAGCTTGGAATGAATCCACTGGACAGCTCTGCCCTGAAATTATTCAAAAGAAATCCGACCACCCCCAGGAATTCTAAGGATAGAAGGTATTTATAAAGGTAACTTTTTTATACCCACATTGTTCTGTACCTCCATGCCTCAGAAAAGCAAGCAATTACAGGCAGCCTTGCAAGCAGCACAGGAAGCAGGAAAAATCCTCATGCAGCACTATGGGAGATTGAAGAACATCCAATACAAGGCAGAAAATGAGACCGTGACAGAGGCAGACCAGCAATCCGAGAAGCGAATCTTGAGCATTCTGAAGAAGGCATTTCCAGAATATAGTATCATTGCAGAAGAATCCGGAACAGAAGAAACTGCATCACCCTATTGCTGGCTCATCGACCCTTTAGATGGAACGTCTAATTTTGTCATGCAGAATCCTTTCTTCAATGTCTCCATCGGATTGGCATACCAAGAAGAACCCATCCTGGGTGTTGTCTACAATCCCTATACAAAAGAATTATTCTATGCAGAGAAAGGCTGTGGAGTATGGATGAACGGCAAGAGGATTGCTGCATCGAAGCAGGCAGCGATAGATAAAGCTATCATTGGCTTCTGTCATACCAGAGGAAGAGAGAATGTCCTGCGTGCCTTGCAACTGTATCAAAAGCTGAAGCTCATCACCAACAGAGTGCGGCAGTTCGGCTCTGCTGCATTGGAGCTTGCCTATGTCGCAGCAGGAAGAATCGATGCCTTTTACATGACCAACACTCACCCCCATGATGTTGCTGCCGGAGCCGTCATTGCCCAAGAAGCTGGCTGCAAGGTAACAGATTTTGCTGGAAAGCCTTTCACCGTCGCTACCGAGGATATTTTAGTGAGCAATCCGCAGCTCTACGAAACGCTGAGGAAACTACTCCAGCCATGATACGAAAGAAAGATTTAAAAACTCAGTTCTCCGAAGAGAAGAAAAAAAGAGGTACGCTATGCTGATTCCATTCCTCCTGGCCATATTATTGAGCGTTATTTCCTTCTGGAGCGACCGGTTTTGCCTTCGATGCTCGCCGCATGAAGGCAGAATCATCAGTTTTGCAGCAGGCATTTCCATCACCTACCTGTTCCTCCAGCTCTTCCCAGAGCTCTATAGCGGCGTCACCCATTTGAACAAATTCCTCTTCTCCTTTGTTTTGCTGGGCTTTGTCACGCTCTATTTATCGGAGAAACACATTTACCAGCACGCTGCAAGGCAGCTCTTGCTGGAGGATTTAGTAAAATTGCATGGTGCTTCCCTTTTTATCTACCATTTCATTATTGGCATTCTCTTGATCCAGCTTTCTGCAGGAAATGGATTGCATGCATTCCTCTTCTTCATCCCCATTTTGCTGCACGGAAGCATCAGCAGCATCACCATGCACAGGATACATCAGATCGGTCGCCATCCGGAGAAGAACAACGAGGAGAAAAAGCTGTTGAAGGACCTCCAGGAAGGAAGGCTTACCAAACTGTTCTTTGCCGCTGCCCCTATATATGGAGCGCTTCTTGCCAAGGTGTACATGCTCCCTGCCTCCATCACCTTTGCATTGCTCGGAATTATTGCTGGAGCCCTCTTGTTCCTCATCATCAAGGATTCCTTCCCTAAGGAGAGAGAAGGGAATCCAAAATTTTTTATACTGGGGGTTATTCTCTATGCTCTCCTGATCATGACATCGTGGTGAAGAGGCGGTACCATGAAAACAATCATAAGAATGATATGGCTTTTGCTTGTCCTTTCCTTGACCTTGCTTGCTTGTCAGGCAGAGCAACAACAGGAACCCATGCAGGCTCCAGCACCGAGCGTTCCAGAGGCTCTTGCACAAGAGCAGGACAGTGTAGTGCTTCCTGCAGAAGCCCCAACAACACAAGCTCCAGTGGAAATTTCCGTCATTGCGAAGCGATTCTCCTTCAGCCCAGATCCTATTAGGGTAAAGAAAGGAGACAGAGTCATTCTGAAAATCACAAGTATGGATGTGGAGCATGGCTTTGCTATCCCGGCCTTTGGCATCAATAAACCCTTGCCTCCAGGACAAGAGGTAGTAATAGAATTCACTGCGGACAAAACAGGCACGTTTGATGTGTTCTGCTCGGTCTACTGCGGGACTGGGCATAAAGGGATGAAGGGGAAGTTGGTGGTTGAATAATGGGGAAGTTATAATTGTTCTATTGCCTGAAGAATTTCTTGCATTCGCTTTTGGGATTGACGGTACATAATGGAAGCATAACCAATGATAGCAATACCTGTCCAAACTCCCAACAGAACCATTTTCTGTACTAGCATTACCCCAAGAAAGCTAACAGCAGTAATAGTACCTAAAGTTAGGTAAATATGAGCTTTCTGCGCCTCAAATTTATATTCTATGTCCAATCTATTTTTCTTGAATTCTTTTTCGTTCATTTTATTCCCTCACTAAAAAGTGCCATACCTATGCCAAAGCACGCAATGGCCAAGAGGAGATACCAAAAATATTGCGAGAACAAAGTGGTTTCATATTTTGTCAAAAGTGTCACCATTAATAGTCCACCAAAAAGAGAAAAAGATATGCCAAAACCCGTTTTTACAGAATTGGGTATTTTTATATAAGCATCCTGTTGCATGTAGGATCCTCCTTTTTGATAGTCATAACAAAAAGTTCTATAAAAATTTATTGCTTGAGAGGATTAGACTTCCAGACTAATCCTCACCTTCCTTCCAGCTTGCAAGCCTGCTCGCTTGACAATTCCCCTTGGAAAGAGAATGCCAACAGTATCCCGGTACTTCCTTGTCGTGCAGCTGAATTCTACCATATCTCTCGGCGCAGGCCTTCGCTTTCGGCTCTGACTTCCCTGATAACTTCTTCTTCCTATGCTATACCTTACCATTCGCTCCACCTCCGATGATGATAATCCAGAGCCCTGGATTGGGCTTCGATTCCTATGCACACACAAGGGAGAAAGTGGTACATATGTTTATCTGAGAAAAAATGAGAATTTTTCCAAAAACATTGAAAAATATTCATCCTTCAATGGAATATTTCCGATTCGTTGGTGAAAAACAGAAAAATTTTCAAAAATCTTGGAAATTTTCTGCCATCCTGGGCGAAAGCTTTTTAAAAAACATTGGCAATTTTCCAATATCCATGGGAAAGAAGTGCACCATCTGCAGCCAAGAGGCCATGTTCTGGGTCAAGGGAAGTTCTGAATACTACTGCCAGGGCTGTGCTGAAGAGCATTTTGGAGATGTGTCTCTGCTCGTTCCTGCGGATGAACAAGCAAAGAATCTCAAGAAGGCAATGGAAGAGGTTCCAGAAGAGGATGAGGATGAAGAGAGGCGAGAGGAGGAGTAAAACTATATAAAGAGCTTTGTGCTTTTTCTTGCCATGGAGCAATTCAGAAAAGCGGTGGAAGAAATTCTGAAGAAGGAGGTAAAGGGAGCAATTGCCCTGGAAATTCCCCAAAATCCGGCCATGGGGGATTTTGCCTTCCCCTGCTTTGGCTTGGCTAAAGAGCTAAAGAAAAATCCAGCAGCGATTGCCCAGGAGTTGGCAGGGAAGCTGAATCCAAAAGCGCCAATCCAAAAAATTGAAGCAAAAGGGCCGTATGTGAATTTTTTCATTGTGAAGGAAAACATGGCAGAGGCCATTCTGCACGCTGTGACAAAGGAGAATGGAACCTATGGTGCTACAAAAGGAAAAAAAGAAAAGGTGCTGCTAGAATTTCCCAGCCCCAACACCAACAAACCATTGCACCTTGGCCATTTACGAAACATTTTTCTCGGCATGTCTATTTCCAACATTTTAGAGTTTCTCGGCAACAGAGTGTACAGAGTGAATCTGAATAACGATCGAGGCATCCACATTTGCAAATCGATGCTTGCATACCAGAAATTTGGCAAGGGGAGGGAGCCAGACAAGAAATCAGATCATTTTGTTGGTGATTTCTATGTGCTGTATAATCAGAAACTCAAAGAGATGCCAGCATTGGAACAGGAAGCGCAATCCATGCTGAGAAAATGGGAAGAGGGGGATAAAGAGGTTAGAGCATTGTGGAAGCAAATGAATCAATGGGCGTTACAAGGATTTGAGATGACCTACTGCAGGCTAGGAATGGTGTTTGACAAAACCTACAACGAAAGTGCATTTTTTGACAAAGCAAAAGTAATGGTGGAAGAAGGATTGAAAAAGGGCGTTTTCGAAAGACAGGAAGATGGCTCTGTGCTCGCGCCATTGGAACAGTATGGACTGCCAAATAAGGTGGTATTGCGGAAAGACCAAACCAGCATCTACATCACGCAGGATATGTATTTGGCCAAGAAGAAGTTTGAGGATTTTAAGATTGATAGATCGATTTACCTTGTTGGCTCGGAACAGAACTTGCATTTCCAGCAGCTGTTCAAGATTTTGGAGTTGCTTGGCTATCCATGGGCGAAACAGTGCCTGCATTTGAGTTATGGCATGGTGTATCTGCCCCAGGGCAGGATGAAGAGCAGGGAAGGAAGGGTAGTAGATGCAGACGATTTGCTGGAGGAGATGGAGAAACTGGCTGCAGCAGAGATACGGAAACGACACCCGGAATTGAAAGAGAAGGAAGTAAAGGAAAGAGCAAAGCAGATCGGCCATGGGGCATTGCGCTTCTTCATTCTCAAAGTGGATGCGCAGAAGGATATGGTGTACAACCCAGAAGAGAGCATTGCCTTTGAAGGAGAAACGGGCCCTTATGTGCAGTATGCGCATGCAAGAATCTGCAGCATTCTGAAGAAGCATGGGAAGAAAATTCCAGAGAAAGGTGATTTTTCCTTATTGAACAGTCCAGAGGAGAAACAGCTGATCAAAGCATTGGCTACCTTCCCTGAGACGGTACATGCTGCAGCAATGCATTACCGTCCTTCTCTGTTGTGTCAGTATCTCATTTCCTTGGCTCAGGCATGCAATGAGTTCTATCACCAACATCCTATTTTGCAGGCAGAGGAAAAGAGGAGAGATGCAAGGCTATTGCTGATCTCCTGCATTCGGCAGGTGCTGGAGAATGGGCTATCGTTGTTAGGTATAGAGGCGCCGGGAGAGATGTAGGCCCTCAAGAGGTGCATCATGCAGTTATGGTTGCATAGCATAGAGGTTTTCGTAGATCGGTGCATCCCCTATCTCTTGATCCTCCTGGCTATCCTCATCATCGGGGGAATATTCTTTCCAGCAAATGTTGCATCTTGGACAGAAAAGATAGAGGTATTTGATGGTGTGGTTATTGGCTTTTTTGCAGTTGATCTTGCTTTCAAATACAACAGAGTAAGGAATATTCCGAACTTTATCAAAAAATATTGGCTGGATATCCTCGCAACCATCCCCTTCTTCTTCGTCTTTAGATTCTTCGAGGGATTCCTGGAACTGGCGGATATGCTGCGATGGGAACGAGGGGCAGAAGAAGCGGCTCTCATAGTACACGAAGGCATTGCGACAGAGAAGGAGGTTTTTCGCTTTGTGAGGGAAGTGGAAGAGGCAGGGAAGGCAAGTAGGTATGCGCGGATGGAGCGATTCTTAAAACCTTTAGCAAGATTTCCCAGATTTCTCAAGGTTTTTCCATTCTTTGAAAAGT
>JACOVN010000054.1 GCA_016177315.1 Candidatus Woesearchaeota archaeon | reverse complement strand
GTGCTAATTGGTTTTAAAAGAAACCAGTGAATATTGTATAGAAAAACACGAGCCCGTTGGGATTTTCGTAAAACCTTGTACAGGTTTTATTCGAACCCAAATCGGCTGGTATCTCGCAAGCAGGTTGCTCCTTGTTTCATCGCATAACTGCTCACCGAAGCCAGCAATGCTGTCCATTACACCACGGGCCCAAATTTTTGGGAAAAATTTGATAAAAACCGATCCGGTGGGATTTTCGCTCCCTTCGGTCGCTCCAATCCCACGACAAACGGATGATGAGGCGCTTCTTTCCTGGATTCCTGTAGCGCTCTCGTTTGCGCAGCTATCGCACGTGCTAGCGCATATGAAAATCAGTAAGAAGGGTTATTTTTAAAGGTTTTTGAATTATTCTTCCTCTTTTCCCTTTTCCTCTCCTTCTTCTGCTGGCCGGATTGGGTTTTCCCCTCCTCCCACCCAGATGTATTCGTCCGACTTCTTGAGATACTGGAAGTAGTACCAAATGCCATACACGACAATGCCGAGAAGAATCAATGCTATGATAGTCGTTTCGAGCATTGCCATTGCATACCGCCTTTATTTTTTCTCCAAAGTAATCTCGATCGTAGAAACCCTGACTCTTTTTCCTTCGGTGTTCTGGAATTCTTCGGAATCGATCTTGATATCCTTCACACTAACCTTGCCTTCCAAGAATCGTTTTGATGCGACTTCTGATACATCTACTGCTCTGCTGATGAACTTTCCTCGTGCCTTCACGATTACTTCTTCTGCTCCCTTCGTGGTGAACTGCATCACCACCCCAGTGACATAGTTCATGAAAGGCTTGTTGCCAATGAAGACAGCATTGTCTTCTCCCATTGCTGCCACCTCCTGTCTTTCCTGTTGTCCCAGTCTATTCTGCTTTTGCCTTACTCTCCCTGGTATTATAATCTGCAATGATGTTTCTCAGCTTCTTCGAAGGCAAATCTGCGTACTGCTCTACTACTTTGTTTGTGTCAAAGTCCTCACTGAATTCTTCTGCGTGCTCCCTGAGCAATGCAAAGGTAACAAAAATTCGCCGCTCGGAGCTATCTCCACCCTCAAGGGTTGGGCTTTACGCTCCTCGCTTTTACGGCGAATTTTTGAAACCATCGAAAAGCCTTCATCTCCACGCTGAAGCGTGGAGCTTTCGGCTTATTCGAGGTAATTCGTTTGATCAATGCTGTCTTGACTCTTCCCATCGCACCAACCCCTTAAAATCCCTGTAGAAAGGTACACTGCTGAATGTGATATTTAAAGGTTTTGCCGATCAGGGGCAAGGTTTTTATAGAGGAGGTTCTTACCCCCTTAAAACAAAGGTGGAGGTGGGATATATGGTCGAAAATGATCTTCTGAATAGAGTAATGACGCAGATTGCTGCTCTGGCAGGCACGGCGCACGTTGATTTAGAAACAAAAGCGAGAAGATTACATGGAGCTTCCACAGAATTGCTAGAGGAAGGCCATAGAAAAGTTAGGGAAGGGCAAATAGATGGAAAAGAGATAGGAAATTATTTGGCGGCAGCTAGTTATTTAGAAGCAAGAGCAGCATACTATATGGCCGAAGTAGCTTGCAGGACAACACTCAGTGCCATAGGGGTTAAACGTTAAATCAATTTATTCCTTCACCTCAATCAATAGCTTCGTTGGTGTAAGAATTTTTATTGCTGCTTTTCCATGCTTTTTCCATTTCTTTGTTATATCCTTAGGGAATCGAATGAAGAAAGTCTTTCCATCGTAATTGATATTTCTTTCCAACGTAATCACATTCTCATCCAATAATTTCTGGAGCATCCAGAATAATTCCAGTTTAGGACTCTGATAAAAATCTAAAAATTCCTTTTTGCAGATAGGACATTGCCAAACTTCGTATGGGTACTGTAATCCCTTATATTGCATCATTTTTCTTATCCTCTTCGTCTTTCTTTTATGGCAAGTATAAGGGCCTCGAAAAGCATCCTCTGCTATTTCAAAATGTACTTCCCCAAGAAGCTCTTCTTCCAGAACATCCTCTGGATCTCTTCTTTTCTGTTTCATATTTCCATCATCTCTTCTTTTTGTAGAGCCGTTTTTGCCATTCTGAAGAAAGGTACGCTGTGTTGACGTTCGCTGTTCCGTGTACATATCGGAAAATAATAGTAAGGCACCGATACCTCCAGCAGATGGCCATGTATCTGCCTCCCTTGGCTTTTTGCAAAATGGGATTTCCCTCCTGCAATGCAGTACGGACTTCTCCTCTGGTTACTCCATGCATTTTGAGGATCTTCTCTGATACAATAGGGCTGATGTAAATTTCCTTTATTCGCATGGAAGCGTTGCTCCTCGTTCTTTATGGTGTACTTCATAGCGTACGCTATAAAGTACTCCATGTATAAAAAGCTTTCTCTTGACATTCGAGAGGTTAGAGAATATAATCCTGTGCTGTAGTAACCGAGACAACAAACAAGCAAGAAAGCAAGAGAAACAGTGAATATCTATTCCGACTCTGTCCTCTCCAATGCTTCAGCAGCCTCTGCAAGATGGCTCTCTTCCCTGGGCATTTCTTCTCGTTGCCGCATGGGAATAAGGAACTTCCTCCTGACCATGTCCAGATCGACAAATTCGTCTGCGGTATCGATAAGCTTAGAAGAGGTTGTTTTTCCAAATGCTAGCACTTCCACCCTACATCCCATGGCTCGCTTCATGTGCTCGACTAAAGGAATGAAATCTCCATCACCAGAAACCAAGACAACAACATCCAGTTTATGCGCTAGCTCAATCATGTCCATAGCAATGCCAATATCCCAATCCCCTTTCTTCGCCCCGCCATAAAAAATTTGTAAATCCTTCATCTTGATCTCATAACCAATGTTTCGCAAAGCATCGAAGAAGTTCTTCTCCTCCTTGATATCTGCCTTAATGACATAGGCAAGTGCCCTGATCAAGGTTCTGCCAGCCTCTGCCTCCTTCAAGACTGCCTTGAAGTTGACCTTGGCATGGTAGAGGTTCTTTGCAGAATAATAAAGGTTCTGCAC
>JACOVN010000053.1 GCA_016177315.1 Candidatus Woesearchaeota archaeon | reverse complement strand
GTGAGATCGGATCTAAAACTGACGCCAGGGAAATTGGCTGCGCAAGTTGCCCATGCTGCTGTGGAAGCAGTATTGCGCTCTGACGAGGAAAAGGTCAAGTCTGGGAGAAGGGAAGGGATGATGAAGATTGTTTTGAAAGTGAAGGATGAGAAGGAGCTGCACGGATATAATCAACAGGCGAAGGATGTGGGGCTGATAACGGCTTTAATCACGGATGCAGGTCATACAGTAGTGGAGCCGGGCACGGTGACGTGCGTTGCGATAGGGCCGGATAAGGCTGGGGTAATTGATACTGTGACTGGCGAACTGCAACCACTTTAATTTTCTACTTCTAAGTAGTATTAAGCAAAACCTTTATAAACTCTGGGTAGCCTATTAGAGGGTAGGAGAGCAATGGCTGGCGAAGGGGAATACAAAGGAGTAGAGAAGGGTGCTGAGCTTGGCGCTGAGGAGGATGTCAAGCTTGAACAGCTGGTTATAAAGCTCGAGAACACCACCAACTTACTCGCTGTTGCCATTACATCAGCAAGCAACTGGCTGAAGAAGAAGCGACAGCACAACCCTGCGTTCCAACTTTCTGCGAAGCAGCATTATCAAACTGGGAAGGGATGCATAAAGGATATGCTCGAGCTGCGCACTGTTAGGTACAGCCTGGAAAGCGCCACTGTTGTAGCTACTGGCATTGAACGCTTCCTGAGCATGTGCGAGCGAGGTGACTGGTTGCCCCATAGAGCTGAACTTCCGCAAATGTTCCAACCCCTAGCAGATAAATACTTTTCCGAAGATACTATAGATAAACTTGGGAGACCTTGTGAAGTGTATAAAAAAATTTTACGTACCTATGCCAAGATTCCAGAAATCGAACAGAGAGTGCCGGTAGGCCAAGGACAATCCCCACCATTACAACGAGAACCTGAAATCCTCTACCAGAAAGCATTTCAGTATGGGAATCCACAAAATCCCCACCAAAAACACCTTGGGGAGTTGTACCTGAATTATCTGATCCATAGAAACGGAATTCCCAAAGATGTTGCTGAGAAAAAAGTCAATGCACAGGCGCTGATGGGATTTGATCAGAGCCTAGTAAAGCAACTCGGAAATTACCGTGGATTGATACAGTTCTTCATTGTTCAGGAGCCTTCTGGAGAGGTTAAAGTTAAGCTTCTGCGAACGCGATATTCCTCCTGAAAAAAAGCTTTATAAATGCGGCAATGCTTCCCCTATTGGGAAGAAGGGGAAATGATGGAAGAACCAGAAGAAAGCCAGGAAAAGGAATCTCGTATGGACGAATTAACCCCTAAAGCAGAGAGCGATGCAGAAGAGCAGCAGAAGTTGGCAGAAATAGATGATGCTCTGCAGGCCATTCGGACGAATCTCTCCGTGTTCAGGGAACAGATGTATCGCTACCTGGAACAGGCTGAAGAGTCTGCCAATCCCCATCCAAATCCTGCCATTCTTGAGGGCTATGTGCGACAAGCGCGGGCCACGGTGCAGAACATCGAGGAAGCCGTTGGCCTCATTGATCTGTTTGAAGATGATGCACACTTGTTGAGCAAAAATAAGGAGCGAGGAAGAAACTATGTCAGCTTAGTAGAAGAATATCTACAAACCTTTGATCATTTCCAACAAGGTGCTGGAGAGCAAGATACCGAAAGGCGAGAAAGGAAAATCCAGGCATTCCAGCAAGCAGAGATGGTGCATGGCTTGGAGATCTTTTTCGGAGAAAACCTCACG
This sequence comes from Candidatus Woesearchaeota archaeon, assembly GCA_016177315.1. Classification (GTDB taxonomy): domain Archaea; phylum Nanobdellota; class Nanobdellia; order Woesearchaeales; family UBA12501; genus JACOVN01. The sequence goes on along the minus strand of JACOVN010000053.1, from coordinate 2,023 downwards.
GAATTTTATGCGCTGAAAGAACGCGTACAAGAGCCTCCAGAGAAAGTAAAGGCAGAAAGCGTCACGGAGCGAGAGATCTACCGTGTGAGGATGAAGTACGAGGAAATAGATACACCTGAAAAACTTGAAGTGATCATCGGACAGATGCTGGATAGAATGCAGGAAAAAGTGAAAGTATTAGATCCTGCTGCTGTTGCCAAAAATAAAGTATACCGGTTCCTCATGTCTGAGCGAGGGAGAAGCATCGTTGGGAATATTCTGTATGAAAAATTGAGCACACTCCAGGAAGGGGAAGCGTGTACAGTACAACTCTACCAGAAAGGATCCGAAATCAATGTGAGAGGGTTGAAGAAATAGTAACAATATTGTCATAGCTCTATCTTGACTTCCTCTCCCGATTGTATGTTTATCTTCTCTTTCACATGCACCGAGGCAATGAACTCAATAATGTTTTTCTCATGGCTTGTTCTGTCCGGGATAATCACCGCACCCTGAATTTTTCTCCCCTTTGCAATCAAGGTTGCTCGTTTGCATCGCAAGCCTCCATACGTTCTTTTTTTGGTTGTAAACCCAGCGATTTGGAAAAAAGTTGGATCTGCATAAATCATCTTCCCGATTTCTGGCTTCACTTCCACGTTCAAGGTTCCTGCATACGGGATGAAATCTAATTTCTTTTTGAATTGTTTCTTATATGCGCTGAGGGACATATAGTACTTTCCCTCTCCCAATCCTTCCACAAACGTTCCTGCAATAATTTTCTTCCTGCCGGCAAAAATTTCTCCCAGCTGGGTGTAGAGCGCCAGCAATGCTTTCCTTCCCTTGCGGGTAATGGAGAGAAGCTGTCCATTGGGCTTTACCTGCCTTTGCAGCAATCCTTGCTGCTCCATTTCCGCCAGCAATCTTGCTGTGGATTGCTGGGAAAGCTGCAGTTCCTTTGCGAACTCAATGCTGGAAGTTTTGATAGGAATATCAATGCCTTTCTGTGCCAAGGTAAGGAGGATAGTAAGGTGCTGGGGCTTCATAGAGTTTTCGTATCTATCTGGTTTTAAAAAGTTTACTCGCTCTCCGACCTAATCTCCAAAAGGTTTATATAATGCCTATGATAGGTGAGTGCATATTGGGATTGAGGTGAAGTTAGAACGAAAGGGGCTGCGCTTGCGGAGAGTCTAGAGAAAAGAGTTCTGCTAAAGCCTGACTACGGCATTCCCTGTCCTGACGAGTTCTCTCCTGAGTACGAGTTCGGTGATTCTCAGCTGGATTTTGATCTTGGTGCGGAAGAAGAATTGCCATTAGAAGAAATCGTTGTAGAGAAGGAAACCCAGGAGGATTTTGGCATTGTTCTGGAAAATGAAAAATATTCTGTAGAAGGGCAGCGTGATGTGCCGGCTGGTTTGGCTCAAGAGAGATTGGTAGAAACCATAGCGGAACATGAAAATGTAAGAGAACGCTTTAAAGAAGAGCGAGAGTCATGGATAGCCGAGGGGATAAGACAGATTGAGGAAGTGCGGGAGGATCTTCAGGATTTGAGCATCATCGTTCCCTTAGAGCTGATAGAACCTACCGAACATCGGATAGCATTGTATCTCGAAGGCAGAATAACAGAGCAGCAGCTGCTCTTCAGGAAAAGAAGACAGCACAAGAAGATACGGGGAAGCAAAAGGCAATACGAAGGAGGATATGCAGACATAACCGAAGAGCAGGATTTGACACCCTACCGAACAGAATTTGGATTGTTGCTGTTCCCACCCAATATTTGGAGAGGAATGGTGGATCTTTTGGAAGAAAACTGTACGCATGGAGAGATACTGGAACAAGAAGCAAGGGCAATGGAAGAGGGGTATAGGAAAAATCCAAAAATATACCAAGATGTTGGGTCGCCATTTGAACAGGGGGATGTAAGCGAAAAAGCCTCAACAAGTGATTCGTTAGATTATTCGCATCCCGAAGCAAGAGAACACCAAGCTGCATTTGTTCAAGACGGAGTAAGTAAAGGCTGGTATCGAAATGTGGAAGAGATGTACGC
>JACOVN010000052.1 GCA_016177315.1 Candidatus Woesearchaeota archaeon | reverse complement strand
TTATGCCACTCTAAGCCAATCAGCTTCGTGACTTCTGCAAAGATAAAGACCGTTGCAGCCACGCCTATCGCAATGAGCCAGTCCATGCCTGTTAAGGAAATCGTTTTGAAGAAGCTCTGCAAGGGCGTATGGATGACCAAGGCTTGCATAATAACAGAAGTTGCAATTGCTCCAATTAGATAAATATTGGAGAAAACACCAACTTTGAAGAGGCTCTTGTCAATGCTCCGGTAATTCAACACATTGAACATCTGGAAGAGCATCAAGGTGAGGAATGCCATGGTTTGGGCATACATCAGATTTCCTGTAGGATTGTACCACTTGAATACTGCTAGTGTTCCAAGCATCATAATAGCGCCGATCACATGAATGTATGCTGCTCTATGCCTATTTACAATATTCTCTCCAGGCTTTCTTGGCTTTCGCTGCATAATCCCTGGCTCTGCAGGATCAATGCTCAAGGCCAGTGCAGGCAATCCGTCTGTGACTAAATTAATCCAGAGAAGATGGATGGCCAGCAAGGGCAGTGGAAAGCCAACTAAAATGGCCAGGAAAATGGTCAATACCTCCCCAATATTGCTGGAGAGCAGGTATTCCACAAATTTCCTTATGTTATCGTAAATATTCCTCCCTTCCTCCACAGCATTCACAATGCTGGCAAAATTATCATCGGTTAAAATCATTTTTGATGCTTCCTTTGCAACATCCGTTCCCGCGATGCCCATCGCAATGCCAATATCTGCTTTTTTCAGTGCAGGTGCATCATTCACTCCATCACCCGTCATAGCAACGATGTGTCCTTTGGCTCGCAAGGCCTCCAGAATCTTTACTTTATGCTCAGGATCCACTCTGGCACAAATGCCTATGCTCTCAATCTCCTCCTCAAGATTTTTCATCTGATCGAGCTCTGTTCCTGTTATCGCCTTCCCTTCAATGCCTAATTCCATGGCAATGGCTTTTGCCGTGCCGATGAAATCTCCCGTGACCATAACAACTTTAATGCCGGCGGTCTTGCATTTCACAATGGCCTCTTTGACTTCCTCTCTCGGCGGATCAATCATGCCCTGCAAGCCCACAAAGACCATTCTGCTCTCAATGTCCTGCTCTATTTTTTCATCTCTCAATTCCTTGAAGGCAAATCCCAAAACCCTTAAAGCCTTATTGGCAAACTCCTCATTCTTCTGCAAAATGAGCTGCTTCCATTCCTCATCCATGGGTTGGATTCTACCGTTGATTAAGACATACTTGCAGAGCTTCAAGACAACATCGGGGGCGCCTTTCAGATAGGCAATTTTTCTGCCTCCATAATCATGGATGGTGGTCATTCTTTTCCTTTCAGAATCAAAGGGGATTTCATCCACTCTGGGATACTCTTTCTCCAGCATTTCCCGCTTCATGCCTGCCTTTGCTGCTGCCACGATCAAGCAGGCTTCTGTAGGATCCCCAATAACCTCTTCTTTCTCATACTCCACTTTCGCATCGTTATTTAATGCTCCAATTTTCAACAGTAAATCCAAACCTTTGGTTTTCTTGGTGAAATGGCCTTGGATGCTATATCCTGTTCCTGTAACGCCAATCTCCTGGCCATCGACAAAAATCTCTCTCACGGTCATTTCATTCTTTGTTAATGTGCCAGTCTTATCTGAGCAGATTACTGTTGTACAACCCAAGGTTTCCACAGAAGGAAGTTTTCTGACAAGAGCGTGCCGCTTTACCATTCTCTGCACACCTAAAGCTAAGCTGATAGTGACAACTGCAGGCAAGCCCTCTGGAATAGCCGCAACTGCTAAAGCGACAGAGGCGAGGAACATCTCCAGAACTGTGCCTTCGTGGAACCATACACCAACAGCGAAGATAACGACAGCAATGATGAGCACTAATGCACCCAGCCGTGCTCCTAAATGCTTCAATTTTATCTGCAAGGGTGTCATTGGCTCTTCTGCTGTCTGGATGAGCTTTGCAATTTTCCCGATTTCTGTTTTCATGCCCGTCGCGCACACAACAGCCTTGCCCCTGCCTTTTGTGATGATAGTGGCAGAGAAAATCATGTTCTTTCTGTCTCCCAATGGCACATTTTCTGCAACCAACTTCAGATCTTTCTTTACCGGCAGGGATTCTCCGGTCAAAGTAGCCTCCTGGGTTTGGAGATTGCTTAATTCCAAAAGCCTCGCATCTGCTGGAACTTTATTGCCAGTTTCCAGAATGATAATATCCCCAGGCACCAATTCCCGCGCATCCATTTCTTGCTCTCTGCCGTCTCGCAACACTTTTGCTTTGAGGGAAGCCATGCGCTTCAATGCCTCAATGGCTTTCTCTGCCTTGTACTCCTGCACAAACCCCATGATAGCATTCAGAACCAAGATGAGGCCAATGACGATGGCATCAAAGTATTCTCCCACAAAAGCGGAGATCAGCGTTGCAGCAATCAACACCCATACAATAGGACTCTTAAACAGCTCCAGAAAAAGGATGATGGGGCTTTTCTTTTTCTCTTCCTGAATTTCATTGTAGCCATATTGTTGCAGTCTCTGCAGGGCTTCTGCTGTGGTTAAGCCTTCTGGAGAGCTCTGTAGCTCTGCAAGAACAGCCTTAACCTCTTTGGTATGGAACATCTCAGCTCACAGCATGGAGCAGCTTTAATTGCCGGATAGCTACCCTTTCAACAAAGCGGATGGCATCCTGCTCATCCATCCTGCTGATGAGTTCCTTCTGCATGAATTTATAAAACTTTTCTTCCTTTTTCATTTGATGGACTCCTCAATGTCTTCTTTCAAGGCCTTGAGATTCTCCAGGAAATAGGTAAGGCAATCTAATGCACAGAAGGTTGCCTTCTTCCTGGCACGGCTTAGCCCAAAGACAAGAGTAAAGGTTGTAGTGCTGTCCATGTTGATTTTCCCAAAGCAATTGCTGCAGAAGAGATTATGTTGTTGCTCTAACTCCTGCATCCTGCCTTCTACAGACTGCAGCATGTCGATATTGCCTTCCTCCATAGCTTTCTTGATCTCCTGCAATGCCGGGTAGGAAAGCCTCCTCAACCAATGCTCAACCGGGTTTCCCATTACTGCTCACCTCGTTTTTCCTTTCTTTCCTTGATCTGGATGTACCAGGCATTCTTCTCCTGGTCAAACTGAAACAGAACATCATGTTTTTTCTTCGGGTCTATCGCAAAGAGAATAGGCATCGGAATGGTGGTTTCATAGCTCGAACCCCTCTTGTACAGTTTCCGCCTGAGCTCCACCATTCCTACACCTCTTGGC
>JACOVN010000056.1 GCA_016177315.1 Candidatus Woesearchaeota archaeon | reverse complement strand
GTTGTAGGTGAGGCAGAATCAAACAGAAGCCAAAACCCTTATTACCGACTTTAAAGGAAAGAAGAAGGTATTTAGCTTTTGAAATAATCTCAAAAGGAAGAATAGAAGATTATACCGCTGTAAAGGAATCACTTATGGCCGAAATAGGCTCATTTTTTGGGGAATATGGCCTTGCAGAGGCAAATCCTTGGCTTATGGACGAGAAGTGGGACAGTACAAGGCAGCGAGGCATGATCAGCATTGGCCACCAGGATGTGGAGAAGCTTAAGGCTGCATTGGCCTTGATCGAGAGCGTACAAAACCAGAGGGTTATCGTGAGAAGCTTGGGAGTTTCCGGAATCCTCCGGAAAGCGGAAGCACAGTATTTCCATTAGCACAACAAAAAGGAGGCAGCGAAAATCCTCGGGATTTTCTGGTCTCCTTTTATAAAATAAAAGGAGGAATTCACTATGCAACCAATGTCACATCAAGTGATGGGGTATGACAGGGCCATTACCATGTTCTCCCCCGATGGAAGATTGCTCCAGGTAGAGTATGCCAAGAAAACAGTCAAGCAGGGAAGCACAGCCATTGGCATGGTCTGCAGGGATGGAGTTCTTTTAGTGACAGACAAAAGAATCATTGATCCTTTGGTTGTTGCGGATGCCGTGGAAAAGATATGGCAGATTGATGATCATATTGGTGCAACAGCAGCAGGCATTCTCTCGGACGCAAGAGTATTGATTGAACGGGCCCAGTTGCGAGCCCAAGTTCACAGAGTCACGTATGATACATCAGTGGATGTGCTCACCATTGTGAAGGATATTGCTGCTTTGAAGCAGATTTGCACCCAGTCTGGCGGCTTGCGGCCATTCGGCGTTTCCTTACTCATTGCCGGCGTTGATGCAGAGCCAGTATTGTTTGAAACCGACCCAACAGGCATTTACTTCCAGTACCATGCGGCAGTGATCGGAGAGGGAGAGATAGAAATTGAGGAGATTTTGAAGAAGGAATACAGCAAGGAATTGACCATTGATGATGGAATGCGGCTCTGCATCCGGGCCATGAAAAAAGTATTGGATGATAATTTCAATGTCGAGAGAATTGACAGTGCCTATATCAGAACTGCGGATAAGAAATTCGTGAAAGTCAAGAAAGATCTATTGGCAAAGATTCTCAAGACCGTGAAGTAGCGATGAACCATGAAACCCATGCAGACATTCGATAAGGAGCGCGTTTCTTTTAACCTTGCACGGCTGAAAAAGGCGGGGAGGAATTTTGAAGTTGCCGTGGATCCAGATTTAGCTATAGAATTTAAGAAAGGAAAACCGGGAATGGAAGTGCGAGATGTTATCAGAAGCGAGCACATTTTCATGGATGTGAAGAAAGGATTGTTCGCTCCAGAAAAGGAATTGGCATCCATTTTTGGCACGCTGGATGTGTTGGAAATTGCAAAGCAGATTCTCCTGGAAGGAGAGATCCAACTAACGACAGAATATAGAGAAAAAATGCGGGAAGCAAAGCGGAAGAGGCTTGTTGTCTTGATTGCGAGAAACGCTGTCGACCCAAGAACAGGTTTGCCACATCCGCCCCAGAGAATTGAGAATGCGATGGACGAGGCAAAAATACACCTGGATGATTATAAGTCTGCGGAAGATCAAATGGAAGAGGTACTGAAGCAGTTGAGGCCGGTTTTGCCAATCAAAATTGAAGTGAAGAAAATCGCGGTCAGGGTTCCGCCAGAATTCGCAGGAAAGGCCTATCCTGTCATCGCACAGTTTGCTAAGCCGCACAAGGAGGATTGGCTGAACGATGGGAGCTATGCCTGCGAGGTAGAAATTCCTGGCGGCTTAGTTCCAGATTTTTACGATAAACTCAATCATTTAACGCATGGGAATGTAGAGACAAGGGAGTTGGGACGATGATACGAGAGCGATATGTTGCGGGAGGATTTTATTTGTTCAACAATGGTTTTGAGGATTGTGCATTAGAGCATTTATGCCTTCCGGGAAGGACTGTGCGTGATGTCTATGAACAACTCCGGGAAAGGTTTGGAGGGAATATTCCAGAAGAAGTAATGGCACGCTACCCTGAATTAGAAGGAAAGCTCTTGCGAACCTACGGAGAAGGGATGAGGGACCCCCTTGCTGTCAATGCAGACGATTTTACGCCAGAAGAAAAGGCGGCTATTCGGAAATTGTTAATAGAGCAAAATGATCTTATCGATCGCATGCTAGAAAAGACAGAAACCATTGTACAAGTGGAAATCCCGATTCCAATACGAGCAACACAGAAAACGGAAGGTGCATAAATGGCTTCAGCATTGAAAGTTCAAGAACGAGAGGTTGTGGTGCCGGGGGAAATCCTGGCAGAGGGCATGGAATATCTCCCATCCTATGGAACGTACCGTTTGGGAGATGCCATACGGGCTGCACAGTTGGGGTTGGTGCGAGTGGATGGGAAAGTCATCAAACTCATCCCTTTGGCTGGAAGGTATGTGCCCAAGCGAGATGATGTGGTGATTGGGAAAGTGGTCAACATTCTTATGAGCGGATGGATGCTGGACATTAACTGTGCGTATTCAGCGGTTCTTTCGGTGAAAGAAGCTACTTCTAGGTTTATAGAGAAAGGCGCAGACCTCACCAGGATTCTTGCGCTTGGAGATTATGCCGTGACGAGAATCGTGAATGTCACGACCCAGAAACTGGTGGATGTTTCCATGCGTGCACCAGGACTCTGGAAGCTCGCTGGTGGAAGGGATTTCTCCGTGAACACCCACAAAGTGCCGAGAATCATCGGCAAGCAGGGCAGCATGGTCAAGATGATCAAGGATGCTACGGGCTGCAAGATTACGGTTGGACAGAATGGATTGGTGTGGATCGATGGAGATCCGGAGATGGAAAATATAGCAGTGGAGGCCATCCGCCTGATCGAAGATCAGAGCCACATCCAGGGCTTGACAGAGAGGGTGCATGCCTTCCTCAAGAACAAGACAAAAAAAGATATCGTCATACCAAAAATGCAATGAGGAGAGAATCATGACGTACACAAAACGATTGGACGGAAGAAAGAGATTTGATGAGCTAAGACCTATCGAAGCCAAAGCAGGCGTTATTCGGAGAGCAGACGGGTCTGCGTATTTCCGGATTGGAAGAACCATCGCCTATGCCGCAGTCTATGGGCCAAGAGAGATGCACCCAAAATATTTGCAGAATCCGAAAGGAGGAGTTTTGCGATGCAACTACAACATGATGCCGTTCTCCGGGGCAGGAGAGCGAGTGAGGCCCGGAGGCTCCAGAAGATCCAAGGAGATTTCCATGATTACCGAAAAGGCATTGTCTTCGGTAGTGGATTTATCGGATTTCCCTAATGCGGCGGTGGATGTATTCATTGATCTCCCGCAATGTGATGCTGGCTCAAGGTGTGCAGGCATTTGTGCGGCGAGCATCGCTCTTGCTGATGCGGGTATTGCGATGAAAGACTTGATTCCGGCGATTGCAGTAGGGAGAGTGGATGACAAGATTGTCGCCGACATGGATTACCAGGAAGAAGCGTACGAGGATGGACCGGTTGCCGATGTTCCTATTGCGATTGTGCCATCCACGGGAGAAATCACACTGCTTCAAATGGATGGGGAAATACCGAAAGACATGCTCATGGAAGCAATACAGCTCGGCATCAAAAAGTGCATGGAGATTTATGAGATTCAGAAGAAAGCCCTGAAGGATAAGTATAAGGCATTGGCAGAGGTTGTGGAACCATGAACGAAACGCAGAAGACGCATATACTACGAGCGCTGAACAAGAACATTCGCTTTGATGGGAGAACATTGACGGAATTTCGAGACGTGAGCGTAGAGCGCGGCGTCTCAGAAACCGCAGAAGGCTCTGCCAGAGTAAAAATTGGAGAGACAGAAGTCATTGCAGGAGTAAAGCTGGCAATAGGCACACCCTACCCAGATACGCCAAACGAAGGAGGCCTGGCGGTGGGTGTTGAGCTGCTCCCCTTATCCTCGCCGCGATTTGAATTAGGTCCTCCAGGCATTGAGGCAGTAGAATTGGCAAGAGTGGCAGATAGAGGAGTAAGAGAGGCAAAAGCCATTGACATCAAGAAGTTATGCATTACCCCAGGAGAGAAAGTCTGGATTGTGAGCATTGATATCTGCACGATCAATGATGCAGGCAACCTGATGGATGCTTGTGCACTGGCTTCCATTGCTGCGCTGCAGGACACCAGGTTTCCCAAATACGATGGAACAGAGCTGGATTACCGAACCAGGACGGATAAGAAACTCCCCCTGACGAAATTGCCCATTTCCGTTACTGTCCATAAGATCGGCAGTGCCTTTTTGGTAGATCCGTTGCCAGAAGAGGAAGAAGCGGCAGAGGCCAGATTGACCGTTGCCACAACACCTGATGGAACGCTCTGCGCAATGCAGAAAGGTGGAGACACCCCCTTGAAGTTCGAGGAGGTCAACGCCATGATCGATATTGCGATGGAAAAGGCGAAAGAACTCAGGAAACACATCTGAGGAACGAAGCATGGACCAAACACAGTACACGAGATACGAGAAGGCGAGAATGCTGGGCAGCAGAGCACTGCAGCTCTCCATGGGAGCTCCCACCCTCGTCAAGCTCTCAGAGCAAGAACTGGAGCGCATTGGCTATAACCCATTGGAAATCGCCAAACTGGAGTTCGAGAAAGGCGTCATTCCCATTACCGTGAAAAGGCCATTGCCGAAGGCGCGGTGAATGGTTTTCCCATGCACCAAAAACCTTCTTCTCAAGAAGTGACGGAAGAGAGACTGGAAAAATACTTCTCTGTGACAGAGCGAGCCTTGAAAAAGATCAAGATAAAAAATCCTGACAAGACTAGCCTTAATCTGCAATCTGTCGCCGAGGATTTCCTCCAAATGGCAAAAACCTATTTCTCGGATGCAAAGCATTTCCAGGAAAAGGGAGATTGGGTAACGGCTTTTGCAGCAGTAGCATACGCTCATGCGTGGCTGGACGCAGGAGCAAGGATGGGGCTGTTTTATACTGGCGGAGATACGGAGTTATTTGCGTGGGAATGAAGCAACACATCGTCTTTCTGACATCAGTCTTTTCTTCTCCGCTGTTCCAAGACTATGCATGCTCCTAGATGATGATTCAGCCTGTTGCCAAGATAGAAGGAATATCCTAGATTCGTTACTAAGAGTGCAATCATCAAATCCTCAAATCCCAAGCTTCCTCCAAAGATTTTCTGGAGGAGGACGAAAAGAATGTAAATGAGAAAAACGACGAAAATCCAGTAGAGCATTTTTCCTAGGGTTTTGCTATCCACCGAAAATCACCCGTTTCAGGAACCAGATAAGCAAGAGAAGGATAATAATAGCAACGAGGACATTCAGGGGGTCTATCTTTTTCTTGGTCATGGTACACCACTTACCTAATTTACTATATAAATATTTTCTTCTTTCGTATGACACCTTGCTTTACCTCCTTCTTTTCTTGTAAAGAAGGAACTATAAATGTTTGTAGTGGTGCTTACTACAACAAAAGCCAGGGAATTGCACAAAATATTTAAATAGAAATATGTTTAGTGTGCAAGTGGGGGGTAGAAGAGGAGTTCCTGTATGGTTCCCCAAAGCAGAGAAGAAGGCCGTGTGCAGAAAAGCTTAGAAATGCTCTGTAAGACATTGGAGAAAGAATCTCCTACGCTTTTGCAGCAGGCAGAGAAAGGCATTGCGTATGTTCTGATAGGCAGGTATTTCCCTACTGCATGGCAGGAAGCGTATGCAGAAAGAGCAAACATTCCTGATACCAGAATGTTCTGGTGCTCCATTGCCTGTGACTTTGTTTTTCAAACAGCAAAAGCAGGAGTGGTGTATTATGCGCATCGCAATACCGGAGCAACAGCCCTGGTAGTGGAAAGCACACTCTTTTTGTCCTTGCTGTACAGTCTTGCCCATGATGGCAGCAGAGCGATGTATACTTGCATAACAGGCAGGCCGATTGCATCGCTGCTTATTGAAATACCCTATCGAAGCGGAAAGAAAGTTGTTCAGAAAGTGAGTGATGTCTTGCATATGTACATGGCACGGAGAGCTTCTGCACAGGAGTCGTAAAAAGAGAATATACTTTTTCCTATTATACCATCATAGCTCGCAAATCATACCACGTTGCCTTCTCAATCCTAACATTTATTCTTGTTCCTAAAGGATAATTTCCCTTTACAATCACCGGCTTGTAGGCATAATTCCTCCCCACCATGGTTTCATTCTTCCCTCCTTCATCAATCAAAATCTTCCCTTCCCAGCCAACCCATCGCTGGTTTTTCTCAAAGCCAATCTTTTCCACGAGTTCTGTCAATATTCTGCTCCTTGCTTTTGTTTCTGAGCCTTGCAGTAATTTCATTGCTGCTGCTCTTGTCCCTGGCCGCGGCCAGAACCTGGAAATGTTGATGATGTCTGGCTTGATTTCCTTCACCAAAGCAGTGGTATCCTCAAACTGCTCTTTTGTTTCTGTTGGAAAGCCAACAATAATATCTGTAGAAAGCGTTAGTGCTGGTATGGCCTGCTGGAATTTACCAACCATTTTTCTAAACAAATCTACCGTATATCCCCTATTCATATCTTGCAAGACTGCATCATTGCCCGCCTGCACAGGGCAGTGAAAGAACTTGAAAATTTTTGGATGCTGGAAAATCTCAATGAGGTCATCGATATATTTTCTGAAAAAGGTTGGATTGCCCATGCCAACCCTGATCATGAAATCTCCTTCTATCTGCACTAATTCCTGGAGCAATGTTGCTAGATTCGTTTTGATGTCCAAACCATACACAGCAGCATCCTGGCTGGTCAGCCATATTTCCTTGCATCCTTCCTTAACTGCCTGCTCTACTCTCTTTTGGATGGCTTCCGGATCATAGGAAAAGAGATTGCCTCTTGCTTGCTTGGTTTTGCAGAAGGAGCAGTTGGACAGGCAGCCATCATTGATGGGCACAATCTGGACAATGCTGTTTCTCCGAATATTGGGCAGATTCACTCTCTGTTCTTTTTCGTGCTGGAGCAGAACAACCCTGTTGTTATTGATGGTTTCTTCCACTGCATGCGCAATATGCCGGATTTGGAAGGTTCCAACAATGGAATAATCCTTCAGTTGCTGGTCTATGTAGCGCTGCTCTGCCTGTGGAACGCAGCCAGCAACAATAACCTTTTTATCCTTAAATTTTCTCAAATCTCTGAACAGCTTTGTCTCTGCAGAATTTTTCACAGTGCAGGAATTCACAATGACAACATCTGCTTCCTCTGGCTTCTGGACGATTTCATGGGCATGGTAAGAAAGAATGCCTGCCATGGCTTCGGAGTCAAACTGGTTAAAGGAACAACCATAGGTTTGGATGAAGACTTTGGCCATGGTAAAGGAAAAAGGTTGGGAAATTTAAATGTTTAGGTTGTCTTTCCTATCTTAAGTATCTTCAGAACTTCTTGCGTGGAAAGAACCTTAACAGCAGATTGTCTCCGTAATCTCGGTTCGTTGGACCAAAGAGCGGCTTTGAGCTTCAAAGCAAGGGCAAAAAAAGGTGAATCTTTCTGATCTGGGGAGATTCTCATCGCCTCCTTTTTGTATTCGTTAAAAAAGGAGATGGGCTTTACCGCTATGAAAGAGTGTAATTGTATAAGGATAAACTTGAGCTCTTTTTCAGCTAGATGAGAATATCTTCCGAGCTCTCTCTTGTTGTTCCACAGCTCCTCTAAGGCGTACGCTGGAGTAAAGAGTGTTAATTCCATGAGACTCGAGTTGACGATAACGAATCGCACAGGATTTTCTCTGAAGAAGGAGAACAGAATGTTGGTATCAAGGACGAGCTTCATCTACCAGCCTTCTGCCTTATACTTCTTGAGCATGGATGCCTTGGCTTTCTCTCCAAGTCTCAAGCATTCCTCCTCCGTCAATTCAGACTTTTCCAGCATTGTGTCCAGCCGTTTTAAGAGCAAAGCTCTCTTTACTTTTTCCGCTAACCATGTACGGATGATCGCAGACCAGTTGAGTTCAGGCAGGACATCCATATTCCGCTTCAGTTCTTCCGGTATAGCAATGGTGATGTTGGGCATTTGCCTCTTCCTTTTTTTGTGTATTTAATATATTCTGTATAAACTGTGATATTATTTAAATGTTTCTATTTTTTAT
>JACOVN010000046.1 GCA_016177315.1 Candidatus Woesearchaeota archaeon | reverse complement strand
TTTTATGTTTTTAATTTTTATTAATTGAAGATAAATTTATATATTGGTGTGATTTTTCTATAGGTTGATAAAAATGATGTATACCGATGGGGAAAAGTTATACCATTCTAGACTGGATTATGCATGGAGGGAAACTACGGAATGGTTTGAATCATTTAACCGGAATACAAAGGGTTGGGAGCTTCTACTTCCGTTCACTATTCTTATGATCCCTTCCATGTTTGCTCTGACTTATCATCTTGGAAAAGAACGCCTCAAGCTAGTGCCACAGGAGGCGATATCTGGTCTGGTAGAGAAGATTATGACTGTGCGATAACTTAATGCAAACATCGTATCAATATGGGCTGGTAACATGGCCAAGAGAAAAAAATTTCATGCTCTTGTAACAAGAGCAAATCTTGCAACGCTCGTAGGATGGAAACCAACACAGATTACAGTAGCAGAGAAACGCGAAATGACAAGGAGGTTCCATAGCCAGGAGCAGGGCGGCACCTACAGCGAATTCATTGGCAAATATCCTTCGCAGCCTCCGGGAGGAGATGGAAAGGTGCAGCATGCCTTGGTGAAATCCTGTGCAGCCATCATGGCCATGCACAGAGCCGATAGTCTGGAATTGATACGAAAGCGGCATGGATTGGACGAGTACAGGCAACAGCTCATCGAGGCTATTGCAGAGCATCTCTCCTTTGAACAAGGACTGGAAAAGATTTTGCAATACCTCAATACCATTGGGAGGGATAAAGTACGGGCACCTGGCATAGGCACCGCAAGAACGTTAGAAGATGTAGCAAACATTATGCCAGAGATCTCTGCTGCAGAGATTGCTTGGGTTTCTGCCATCAAGGGAGTGCCGCACGCTTACTTGGAACAAGGGAAAGGCGTGCCAACGATTTTGGATTTCAATATTGACGGCATAGAATTTGGTTTTGATGGCCTGAACAGCCTTGACCTCCAAAGGGAAACTTCCTTTGATCCCTATGCAGCAGCAGGGTTTACTGGAGCGAATGCGGGCGTTACCTTCCATGCATTTGCTCCAGAGTTTGCGAAGGCCTTCAAGGCATTAGCGTTGCTCATCCTTTCTGACGCATTTATCTACACCCGCCTCCACACAGACTATCAGAGCAACGCTCTTATAAAGGGTGATGGGAAGTTAAAAAGGAAGCTCATAGAGCAGGATGCACAATCCTATGGGCTTTCTCCTGAACAATTGGAAACTGGACGATTGGAAAACCTGCCTATAACACCGAAGCAGTTTGCTGCACTCGAAGAAAAAATTCGAACGCTCCTTTCCTCTAAATACCTCTACGATCTGGGAAGAGAGTGCCTCTGCTCTCCAAAAGATATAGTAACAATTACCGGCCTTTTGGAAAGAGTTCCAGAAACCTTTTTGGATGAAAAGCTATTCCGAGGATATCTCTTGCCCTTTGGAAAGGGCATAAAAATACTCGATCAGGAAGGGAGGGAACTGGCGTATGTTCCCTACGATCCATTCTTGCAGATCGTTGCCCAGGAAAGTCTCTATTACGAACCGCAGAACATCTCCAGGAAGAACCAATTGCTCAGCATGGTTTTCGATTCCTACGCAAGTGAGTTAGAGGCTAGATTTGTCGATATTCGTTTGCCTCTCGATAGGTTGCGGGAGCAGTTTAGGATCAAGTATGGCATTCTCATTCCCAGCAGAGCAGTGAAATCCTTACGAGAAGAAAAGCAACCCCTTTTCCATGCCTTTGCAGCGACAACAGGAACCGATACAACGATTTTCGAGTATTCCTTGAAAATAGGGTTATTTGAGCTGCAGGCGCTTCTTGATACTCTGGATAAATTGCCCAAGGCTTTAATTCCAGAAATACGAACCATAAGAAGGGAGTATGAGTCTGTGACGGATTCTGTTGATATGCTGCTTGGCGGATTCTTCACCTATGGGCAATATCTGCGGAATACCAAAGAAATCATTCTCTACAGTGCGGAGGACAGAGCGTTTGATGACTTTACCGCTCGAGAAAAGCAAATCTACCTTGATACCTTAGTGCATGAATTATCCCACGGGTTATGGAGGAACCTCTCTCCAGAGCTTCAACTCCGTTGGTGCGAACTGAGCAAGGCCGATGCCGAGGAGCTTACCGATGAAATGAAAGGCGCATTTGTCTATGATATCGAACAATTGAGGGAAATATATTTGAGAAAAGAGTTCTTCGAGACTGTTCTAGAGCTTGCCCAAACTTTTGCAGAGCTAGCGGACACCTTTATAGAGGAAGATTTCTGCAACCATTTTGCAGCGTACGTCAACCACGGCTCCGAATTTCGAGCATTGGCAGGAAACAATGGAGATTTACAGGAAAAATATCGATTTTTGAAAGAGCTATTCACGGTCTATGGGAAGGAAGAAAGAGAATATGCGGATGAGCCACTGGCAACCTTGGCAGAAATCGATGAGGAGAAAGCAAAATTATTGCAGCAGAGCAGAACCTTGGAAGAAGCTTTGCGTTATCGGCAGAGACTACATATAAAAAGAGAGGCGGATTCCATCAGAATCTGGGAATCCTTTTTTCCCTCCTTGGAGGCATTGCACGAAACTGCTGAAGAGCGAGTAACCTGGAAATATATCGACAGACAGGAGAATCCTGAATATGCCTATGTGCTGCAGGAATTGCATCAGTATTTGCCTTCCACAGCAGACATTCGAATTATCCATCCAGCAAAGTTCCATGCACTGCTGGAAAAAGATGTGAGCCGTGCGGCCGCATATCTTACCCAAGCATTCCCCGTGCTTGAGGAGGAGGAAGTTCGAGAGTTCCTTCTGGAAGTTTTGGAAGGTTTACAACACATGAGAAAAGAGGAAGAAAAACCACTTGCTTTTGCTGATGAAAAATAATTCAAGATTTGTGAGAAATTATATTTTTATCTTCACTACCTTCTCCGCCATCGCCAAGCATCCATTCTCTGCTGCCCTTTTATTTTTTGCAAATGCAATGGCTACAATATTCCCCTCGTTGCTAGGAAAAATGTTTTCCAATGCAGGAAACGTATACCCTGGATATCCCGGAATGGTCCACTTGTTCTTTTTCTTCTGCAATAGGATTGCTCCCTCTGCTCCTTCCCGCACTGCAGCATCCCTCTCTTGGTAGCCAACCTTTTTTGCTGCCCCTGCTTTTATGAGAATCCCTCTTTGCTCATAACCCTGATAGAAAGGCAGCATCACTTTTTTTGGCAGACTGATGGAGCGCAAGATTGCCTTCTTCCTTGCTATGCCCTTTCTAGTCAAAAAATGCCCGTGCTTCGTTGAGATGATCAAGTCCTGCTTCTTCAGGATATTCAGAATGCTCCGTATAGTGCCCTCTCCAACCCCCACTTGCCCCATCAATGCCTGCCTGCTCATTCCATCCTCACTGTAGAGGAATGTCCGCAGAACATCCAAAGCGGTAAAGTTCGGCATGTTTCCAACCATGCCAAAGGAAAACTTTATATAGTATATATTGCTTTCGGTTGGACATCATATCCAACAGGGAAAAAGGGGAACATGGCAATTTTTGCTGTTGCGAGGCAGGAATGGGAAAGTTTCTTTGCTACGGGACATCTTCTACCTTCTGACGCTCTCGCCGGTGTTCCAGAGCAGGGAGAGATGCTGGAAGAGGAGGATTCCCTGGACAGCAAAATCGAGCAGCGAAGGGATAAGAGCAAAGCAGCCAATCGTTCCTTGGTTGAAAAGATACGACCTTCTTCTCAAGACAAAAACGAGAGAGCGAAAAGGCAAAGACAACGATTATGGAAGCAGCAGGAGCTCCACTACTTTTCATTTGAGGAAACTCCAAGATTGGATTATAGCTCCTTGTTCAGCTATTTGGGGAAAACAAAAACAACTGAGAGAGCGTATGCAGATGCCTATGCACTCCAGGAAGAAGGAAAAGGAGGAAAAAAGGTTTGGGATGATGAGGTAGGAATTACACACGCTCAATTTATGGAAGAAATGCGAAAGGAAATTTTCAACAGGGTCTATGGCTTTCTCAGTCAGCCAAATTTTGAATTGCGGGAGCAGTACGATGCAGAGAAAATGCTCATGTCCGTGGGATTGAAATACACGCTGCAATTGCTTTCTGGTATCACCGTTGGTTAGCATTACCTTTATAAACCATCTCTTCCTTCTCAAGCTGGTGTTGCTGATGAAGCCATTCCTGTGGTTTTTTACCTGCATGGTTTTTCTTCCGGTACTTGCTGCACAATTAGTTATTGACGATGCCAGAATTATTACACCAAAGGCGGATGATGAAGTCAAACCAGGAGATTTTCTCGAGGTCAGTTTTGCTGTGGAAAACGATGGAGAGGAAATCATGAAAGATGTTCAAGCAACAATCACGATTCTCCTGGAAGAGCAGTTTCCACTGCGGGAAGAGCAGGGAGACATTATTGAGCTGGAAGCGAATTTTGGAGAAGTGGAGGGGGGGGAGCGGGAAGAGGCAAGCTTGAAATTTCGCGTTCCTTTTGATGTGAAGGACCAAGAGCACTATACTGTTTTCATTTCTGTGGAAGGGAGGAATGCATCACGAGATAAAATTATCGTGAATGATACTTCTGAGGATTTCCGAATTGATAAACTGCCGCATGACGTCATTTTTGAGGCATTCCTCTTCCGGCCAAACAGTATGCAATGCGGTGAGCAGACATTTCTTATCTTTGTTGCGCGAAACATCGGGAATGACAATGAAGAAGATATACGGTTTTCTGTGCAGGAGGATGCACTAGGGATTTCCTTAGCAGAAACGTTTGATTTGGACAAGGATTATGACGAGCAGAATACCTTTGCCAAGACGTTTCGTAGTACGCTCCCACGGAATGTTCCTCCGGGGATTTATGATGTGAAAGGGAGGATGGTGTATGACCAAGGCAAGGAAATGACAGAAACCTTTGCATCGCTGACGGTTTCCTGCACGCCAGAGCCAGTGGAAGAAGAGCAAAAAGAAACTGTTCCAACACCGCCTCTTGCACCTCCCCCGCAACAGGAGCAGAGAGAGGAAAGAGTGGAAGAAACAATTCCTGCAGAGGGGTCTGAGGAGATCATGCCCACTTCTGAAAAACAGAATAGAATAAACTGGTTTATCGTTGGCGTCATTATAGAGATTCTATTTATTCTATTGGCACTCTTCCTCCTTTGGAGGGTAAGGAGAAAATAGACACAACGATACGGGTTCTGAGTATGCTTTGCTTTCAACCCTCTCTCTGTGTTTTTTTCAGACAAACCAGAGCCATTCTACCCACAAAGAATTCTTTTCCTTTCTGTCCTTCCCTAAATTGGCGTAAGCGTTCCTGTAATTTTGGCACCATTCTTTCTATCTGCTCTTCGGTAAAAGAGCCTTGCCACATCAGTTTCGCCATAGCGACTGACCGTTCATGAATGGCATGCATTGTTTCTTCGTTACAGGTAATGTCCATTTCCTCGTATTGTGCTACGATAAATCCATTGCTTGCTGCTAGAGCTTCCATGTCCTCTTTTCTGTATTTTGGCTCCACCCCCTTCATCTCAGGCAATGTTATTTCTTTGCCTAACTCTTCGCTCAATACTGCTTCCAAGGTTTTGTATAGAGGTGTATAAACAGCTTCTTCTTGTGCTGTCATCACCGGGACATTGAACAGATAGATTCCATCAGGATTCAGAACGCGATAGATCTCCTGCAATGCATTCTCTGGATGCTCAAAGTACCGGAAAACATTGATGGAAATGACTTTCTCTGCCCTTTCCACTACTCTTGAGAGCTCTTCCGCAGAGCCAAGCTTGCATTCTATGGTTGCATCATCTTGGAATGCTTCCTGTGCATGGCGCAGCATTGGTCCGGATGGATCTATCGCAATAATCTTAGCTGGATTCCTGGCACGAATTTTCCTTGTGGAGGTGCCTTTTCCGCAGCCAATTTCTACAATCACCTCCTGGGGAGAAATGGTTATCAGATTGAGCAGTGCATCCATGCATGCATCTAAATACGTGGGGGTGGCATAAAAGCCGGCAATAGTTTCGTCTTGATATTGGCTACAAACCCCAGTTCCTTCAACGAACTGCTTGTAGAGGCGTTGACGTTGAGGGTCCATGGTATTACACTTATTTCCCTTCTATAAATCCCGGTGCTCTCTTTTTTTCAGCCTCACCATTGGTGCGAGTATACTTTGCTTCTAAAGCCGTTGCCAAATCTGCATGGAGCGTATCAAACGTTATGGTGGCTTTCACTTCCTTATCTTTTACTCTGGTGCCTTGCTTTAATGCCTCCACCAGTGAGGGGAAGCCTTTCTCCTTTAAGACCAAAGCCCTCCGAAGGCTAAGGTAATTCCTGCAGAATTCTTCAATGAACGCCCCTTGTTCCATGGGAATGGCCTTTCCTAATGCTTCTGCTTGCTTATCCTTTAATTTCATAATCTCATATTTCTTGGCAAAATGTTTCCACATTCTTTTTCTCTGCTCCTGGCTTGGGAATGGAATGAAATACGCAGTTAATCTTCCTTCTCTGGTCAATGCCTCTTCAAAGGATTCTGGCAATAGATTCGTTGAAATGCCTAAGACAATATGCCTATTGTTGCCTACGTATCGCTTTAAAACATCAATGGCTTCTTGGTAATGCTTGGAAACAGATGCTGCTCCTTCGCTTGCAGCCTGTGCTAGGATAGAACCCTCGTCAAAATATAAGAAAGAGGGCTTGCCTCTCCTTTCCCCTTCCCGAATTGCTTTTGTAATTTCCTCTTCTAAGTTTTTTGCAAACTGGCCAACCCACATCGTATTGATTTGCGCAGTGGATACTTCTCTGGCATATGCTCCAGCTCTCCTGTAAACCTCTTCGATAGCTCTTAAGAGGACTGTTTTTCCAGTTCCGGGAGGACCAAAAAGAATAACTCCGCTGTAGCCTGGCTCTGTTCCTTCCAATAAATCCGGAATCGAGGTTCTTGTGACAATATCATCCTTTAATTTATCATCGAGAAAGACTTCATCTAATGGAGCCAGCATCTCTGCTCGTGAGAATTGCTCTTGCTCTTGAGGCGTGGGTTTAATATTATCTTTCCTTTTCCATTGCTCAGGGTCGGTAGGAGGTGTATTAGTCATCTCCCCGTCGATATAGGTACGACCAAACCTTCTATAAAGGTCTTCCATAATGCTGTCATTCTGTCCAAGAGTATATTTTTCTCGCTCCTCTAGCACTTTGGGGAGAATAAGATTGAATTTTTTTCCTTTCATTTTCTACTATCCTTCGTTTTATCGCATTGGTATATTTTATTAGTATTTAATGCTTCCCGGTATTTAAATCTTTCTATTAGTAACCACTTAATAGTTATAATAATATATACTTTCCATACTGAAAATTTATCAGCCTCAAAGCCTTGATAGAAACCTTTATAT
>JACOVN010000048.1 GCA_016177315.1 Candidatus Woesearchaeota archaeon | reverse complement strand
AGTAAGGTAAATCTTAATTTCATTCTCTGTCAGGCCGAATTCTTTGAGCTCTTGCTCCATAAAAAGTAGGAATAAGTGCTTATATTTAAAGTTTTGTAGTTTGAACTACGACAAAAATATTTATCCCTCTTCTTATAATCACCGCTTGGTGAAAAACATGAGGAAGACTTTCCTATCCCTGTTTACTTTCCTATCCCTGTTTATAGTCATCGTACTGTTAAGTGGCTGTGCACAACAGAACCGAGAACTGGAAGAGTTTACGATAGGAGTTATACTTCCCCTCACGGGAGATTTTTCTTTCTTCGGAGAACAAGCCATGCAAGGAGCTTCAATTGCAGCAGAGGAGATAAACAGTATTTCCGGTAGAAAAGTAAAGCTTATCTTTGAAGATGAGAAATGCCTTCCAAGAGAAGCAACAAATGCTTATAGGAAATTAAAGGATATGGATCAAGTTGGCTTCATTGTGGGGCCTGCTTGTACCGGCTCTATCCTTGCAGTTGCAGCACAAGCCAATGAAGATAGGCAGTATATGCTTGCAATTTTGGATGCTGGAGAAGAAGTGGAAAAAGCAAGTCCCTATCTCTATGCTTTGGGTTTTAGCAGCGAGGAGGAAGGGTATCTCATTGCTGGATATTTAATACAACAAAATATTACCAAAATTGCTATTATCTATGACCAGGATGAATGGGCATCGTTGGTAAAGGACTCTTTCAAGAAGCGATTTAAAGCTCTCGGAGGAAAGACTATTGCTGAAGAGGCTCATGATGTCAAGGATCATGATTACAGAACTAATATTCTGAAAGTTATGGATGCAAAGCCTGAAGCGCTCTATATTGCCCCTGCCTATAACGGAGGATATGTGCTGAAACAATTAAAAGAATTAAACATTGATATTCCTGTCTTTGGCCCCGATACCTTCGGCATTAATGAAGTTTTAACAATTGCAGGAGATGCTGCTGATGGAGTAATCTATTCTAATGTTGTTATTAATGAGCAATCTCCTGGTGCAGTAAAATTCCAGGAAAGATATGCTCAAAAATACGGAAAGAAGAGCGAGTCTTTGCTTTTCGCTGCATTAGGCTATGATGCAGTGAAGATTGCACATAAGGTTCTAACAGAATACGAAACTATTCCAAAAGGGTTTGCAAACATTGCCTACCATGATGGCATCATTGAAGTAGAAGGATTTGATGAGCAAGGAATGGCAAAATTAAACCCAATGGTCATGAGGATTGAAGATCAGAGGTTTGTAAAAATTGATTAAAAATGACTTCGTATAATCTCTTCTTTGATGATTTGCGGCAAATGGTTCGAGGGCATGAATTGCTGAGACATCGCTATCTCCAAATGGCAGAAAGAGGGGAATTATCTAGAGAAGAGATAAAGGTTTGGACATTTCAAGAGTACTTTGTTTCTCTTGCTTTTCCACGAATGATGGCTGCAGTCGTTACAAGAATCCCCGATGAGCATGAGGCAGCGAAGTACCCGCTCATAAAAAATACGTATGAAGAACTAGGTGCAGATATGGGTCTAGAAAAATCTCATCCTAATCTTCTGCGAAAACTTATTAAAGCTCTCGGCGGAACACAGGAGGAGCTTACAAGCAATAGACAAAATAGTGGCACAAGAGATTACCTTGATAGGCTTTTCAGGATATGTCGCGAAGGAACTTTTCTGGAAGGTCTAGGAGCCATAGGTCATGGAAACGAATTTCTTGTTATATACGAATATGGAAAATTTGTGGGAGGCATGAGGAAAAGTGGCTTGCTCACACCAGAAAATCTAGAATTTTTCGATGTAAATATACAGGCTGACGTCGATCATACAAGACAGATAGAAAAAGCCATGGAATCTTTCATAGAGTCGGAAGAAAACAGAAGAATGATAGTAAGAAGCGCAAGAGAGGCACTGGATGCAAGAATGCCTTTCTATGACGATATTTGTTCCCAATTGGGTCTCTGATTTACTCAACCACCTCCTCCACCCTCAAGCCTCTTCTCTTCGCCAAGGGAATGCTCACCACAAAATTTTCCCCTTCTGTTTTCTCTAAATCTTCCAAAGTAAACAAATACCATCCCAAGCCATCCTGCCTGCTCAGCTTGTTGAATTTGACTGCAATCCAAGGCTCTGCACCAAATTGTTTACAGAATTCCTGGAGTTCTTGAATCTCCCCTCCCGTGAGGTACTGCTTCACGCCTTTGGTAACCTTACACTCAATGGCCAATTTTCTCAATGGATTGCCAACCAAGAGGTCTGGGCAAGGATAAGAGGTAGAGCCAGAGCCAGCTGCCCTGACTACTGCAAAGCCCTTCTGCCAGAGTGCATGGTACAATTCTCTTTCTGCACCTGTGCCTTTGATTTTCGCTGGCATGAAGGAATGAAAGGAGGGTTGGTATAAAAAAGCTTGTACAGCGAATGTCCAGTGGGGATTGTTACGGATGCCAATTTTTGCTCTCTTTGACTATTCCAAGCCAAGATAAGCCTTTTTTATGCAAAATCAGGATGGAAAAGAAAATATTTATATAGGAAAAGGGGTTGCTGACGTTATTAATCAAAACGGGGGATGATACTATGGTAACGCCATCCAAGAAATTCTTGCCCTTAGCTGCTATGGAAAAAGTCATGAAACTGGCTGGAGCAGAAAGGGTTTCTGACAGAGCCAAAGAAGCCTTGAAGGAAGTGGTAGAGGAAAAATCCATGAAGATTGCAGAGCAGGCAGTGAAATTAGCGCAACACGCAGGCAGAAAAACCGTCAAAGGAGGAGATGTGAAGCTGGCAGCGAAGGGAGTGGGGTAAGTTCTTATTTTTCCCTTTCCACCTTCACCTTCATAAAATCCTCTGCGCAAATCACATTGTCAAACACCGTTCTTGCATCTGCCTGAATGTCTAAAGTATTTTTGTACCTTTGGGAGAAATGCGTCACAATGAGTTGTCTTGCTCCAGCTTGGCTGGCAATCTGCGCTGCCTGGCCTGCAGTCAAGTGCTTGTATAATTCTGCTTTCTCCTGCAACTTGTCTGCATACGAGGCTTCGCAGATAAGAACATCCGCGTTCCTTGCCAGCCTGATGGCATTTTCGCAGAATTTGGTATCGACAATAAACGTTACTTTCCTTCCTTTCACAATGGTGGTGGCTTTATCGACATCAATAATTTTGTTCTTGTACAAAATGCTTTCTCCTTTCTGTAATTTTTGCAAATGAGGACCTTCCTTTACTCCTTGCTCTTTCAGGTACTGCACATTGATTTTTCTCTTATCCTTCTCCACAAAGGAAAACCCGATGCAGGCAGTGGTGTGATGCAAATTGGCACATTCAAGGTAGTAGTCTTCTGTCTCTAAACACCGGACTGGCTGTGGGGCATCCAATTCTTGAATCCTCAAATTCAAATGGGAGTCATGGACAAAGGTTTTTTGCAGGTACTGCATTCTCTCCATAGTCCTTTTTGGTCCAAGAATGTCAATTCTTTTCTCTGCCTCCTTATTATCGATGGTATGCAACAGTCCAGGTAGGCCAGCAACATGGTCTGCATGCCAATGGGTAATGAGAATTCTGGTGACTCTGTTTCTATTAATGCCTGCTATATTCATCTGCCGCTGGGTTCCTTCCCCACAGTCAAACAAGATTCCTTCAGCACCGTAGCTCAGAAAAACTCCTGAAACATTCCTTTCTTTCGTAGGAACCATTGCGGATGTTCCTAAGAAGATGAGCTCCATAACGGCAGGAGAAAAGGGATGGTTTATAAGGTTTTTCACTAAACTTTTGGAAAAAGTTTAATCAAAACCACTCATATGCCATCTCCGCTTCGCTTCGATGGCATGACATACGGCTGCTGAGGCACTCTATTTCCTGATTCCGATAATGCCCTTTTTCCTGCAGCTCTCGCATGGTGAAGCGCATGAAGGACTGGTTAACATATCATTTTAACGTGCATATTTCTATCAGGCTTGCTGCCCCTTTATTGCTTGTTGCCTTTAACTCTATTCTGTCGTCCCTTCTTTGTCAGTAATCAAAAAGCATTCTTGCACAAAAACACCGAAATCTTTAATAAGGATGGATGCTTCCGCGCACTCTAGGGATGATTTATGGTATTATTCACGCATGTTGAAATTTCTGCTGAAGAAACAGGGCCAGAAGGCTCAGCTCTAGAACGAGTAACAGAGAAACTCGCGGCGGGTCTTACCAATCAGACCGGGCTAACGGTAGAAGAAGGGAAGACTGTTGAGGAGGCTTACGAAGTTTCTGTTTGGCCAGCTGGAAGAAAAATCATAAAGGGCAAGCCTTCCACTGGTATGGGGAACAGCTTTGAAGAAGCAGTACACAATGCGGCAAAAGATATGGAGGGTGGTTATAATAAAAAGGGTATAGCAGTAAAGGCAAGGAGAAAAGTAGAAGTTCCTTATTTCACTGTCGATGTTGTTGCCAGAGGCCTAACGAAGGAAGCCCTTCTGCAAGAACTGGATAGAAAAGCAAAGGCGTTGCGAGGGAGATATGGGGATAGAATAGCAGGTCAGCCAGAGTGCGTCCATTATCGGGTTATCCACACGACTGCAGATTACTATGCTTCGAAGGGCATTCCAGTGGAATTGTCACAGGAAAAATTCGTCAAAGTGGGAGCGAGCAATGAATCTTTGGAAGCTGCAGAGAAAGATGCAGGAAAAGCCGGCAAGCAGGTGAAGAGCACTGTCTATGAAGCAACCCATGCGATAAGGATTTACGGGATGAAAGATCAAAAAGAAGCCCAGGGAATGGGAGCTGTTGCGTATGTTTCCTTGGCTGCTGCGGCGCCTGAGGTTTCTGCACCGAGAGAGGAAAGGAGGGGAAGAATTCATGCTCCTGGCTCACCAGCAGGGAGAATGCCATACGAATCCAGATCGATTACCCATCTTCTATAATGGTTCTCTCAAGCTTTTTGCTGCGGGTGAGTTCCTTGATATGCTTGCACTTTTTTAACAATGTCTTTTTTATAATCGCCGAGACTGGAAAGTAACTCCCAAGCATGGGCAATATGCCCTAGAAATTCTGCAAAGATCCTTGCATAGCCTCTCATCAACTCCTGTTCCAATCTATTCCCGAAAACATTCCGTGCATACGCTTCCAAACTTTCCAGTGTTCCTGCATGCTGTGCAAGTTCCCACTGAACAAATAGGATTCTGTCTATCGCGTCGTCAATGAACCTTGGCTTATGCGCGAGCATGTACTCTAATTTTGCCAAAGGGCCATCAATCGATAGGTACTCCTGCACTGCAGGATCCTCTAGCCTTTGTGGATCTAAAATGTACACCCTCCTCCCTCGATACATGATTTGTCTCCCTTTGGCTCTCTGGAGTTTCTGGACCCGCTCCTTGAACTTGCGTCCCCGTTGCAAATCCTTCATAGCTCTGAGAAGATCCTTTACATACGCATCCTGGTGCTGCATCTGTTCCAATCCTCTTTTTCTCACCACGGGACTATAGACATACTCCTGGCCATTTCTCTTTTCCTGGTAAAGGGCTTCTACCAAAGCAAATTTTTTCACAGCATCTCCAAATCGAGTTGCTTGCAAACGTTCATAGGAAGCATATATTGCATCCCTCAAATGCTGAGATGCACGATCCAAAGGTTCTGCAGTCGCCAGTGCCATTGCTTTTTCTTCAAAAGCAATCTGTTCCTCAATGCTAAACTCTTCAATTCCTGGAATTAAAGAAGGTATCTCAGCAGCAGGAATTTCCACGACTGGATATTTTCCAAGGAACTCGACCCATCCTAGCTCACGGTAGAAATATCCTCTCACTGTTTCTTCTTCTATCCTGCCGTCCTGGTTCAGCCTCATGCAAAGATCTAAACCCCTTTTCTGCATTAAAGGTCTTTCAAAACCCATGAGGGTTATGATGCTCCTGGCATCATGATCATAACGGAGGAACCAGGGGACACGAAGAGGCTCTTTTGTTTTCCAGGCATCAATCTCTGGAAGACCCAAACGCTGCCCATTCAACAGCATGCTGGCAGATCCTTCTGGAGAGCGTTGATAGGCCATGCGCTCAGCATAAGATGCTTCATCGTACTGGTCAGCACAGACAAAGGTATATTCCTCTGCTTTATCCCCCTTACTTTTATTGACAATAGTTAAGGTATTTCCCTTCCAGGTAACCGGGCCTAAGAGCTCCATAGATTGATCAATAACCCAAGGGTGCTTTTCTCCAACATCGACGAGGGTTAAGCTATGGCCACCAAAATGTGTTCTTCCTTTTGGCTGAAAGCCTCCAAATTCCCACAGCTCAGGATCCAATCCGCAGACTTGCTCAACAACAAAATTTACTAAAGCCTGAGAAGCGCAGGTTACCTCGCTCAACTCATGCGGCCAAGGAGCATAGATGCCTCTTTCTAAGGCCTCTATAAAAGAATAGCGATGCGTAAGTTCTGTATAGATAACTTCAGCAACAAGCTTTTTGTCTGTGAAGAGTTCTGGGTTCCTTACGATTTCCTGCAATTCTCTGGGCAGAGAAGGAATGACTTTTGCCTTGTCTTTGGTTTCGAGCAGCTCTTCTAATGCTTTCGGGATCTTCCCTTGGTTCTTATGGACATGGATGGCAAGCCCGACTCGCTCCTTCATCTGTTGAGCCCATGCCTTGGTCGCTTCAGGAAATGATGCCATGGCTCTATACCAATCCTTCCTTCGCACTGGGATCTGGCCGGTGACCTTTCAGTAATTCCCCGGAACCTTTTGGTCTTGTCTTTCGCTGGTAGGCGGTAGGAGAATCAGAAACCTTTACTAAACCAAACTCTGGCGCTAATGCTTCCAGCAAAGCCCTAGTCACTTTCAAATGGATATCATAATCCTTCTCTTCCTTCAGTTTGCTCCGGATATCCTGCACAGAAATGCGGTCATATCCAAAGGCAGGAATGGCCTCTTGGACAAGCATACGCTGCCGATCCGTGGGAATAACGTCTGCAAAGACATACCGTGGCTTTTCATCATCATTCTCCTTCTTCTGCAAGCCGTATACTTCTGGTTTCTTTGCCAAGTTCATCCCTAGTTGCTTCATGGTCGCTGGATAGCCAAAAGCCTGTACTTCTTTCAATAAACATGTCGTATCAAAGCCTTCATAGGCTATCGGTTGCTCCCGTATCTGTGCTAGTGCACGCTTGATGTAAAACTCGCTGACCTTGGCAGCATCCGCAGGATTTGCAAATCGTTCGAGCATTTCTGCAAGGAATATCCCATCAGCTATCGACAAGCCTCCTCTCCTGGTAAATTCCCTCCCTGGTTTTTTCTCGCAGGTAACACCAAATAAATCTGAACCACGCTCAAGCCAACCACCAACACCCTTTGCTCCACACATATACTCCCTTCCCATCGCTTCTCTTGCTTCTTTTGATGTGAACACTCTCCCAGGTCGTAGCTCATCAACATACCGCTTCAATTGTAGTAAACCATTCAGAATATCTGGCAGTTCTGTAGTATCTAATGGCTTTCCCGCAGCTCTCGGTATTCTTTCTATGTCCTTTTCTTCCACCTTTCTCTGTTCCTCTCCTCTCATAAATACATCCTTAATCCCCATCTGCACAACAGCAAAAGGCTCAAAGGTAGGAGAGGCATAAGTCCCATCTTCCAATTTCGCTAGGATAATTTCTGGTGATGCAATAGCATAATGGATACTCTCTACTCCTTCGAGATCCAGGATAGTTTGCAGGTCTGCAGCAGCGCATTCTATCCCTCTTAATGCACCTTCTATTTTCTTCTTAGCTCCTTCATACTTATCCAGTTCGTCTACATCTCTCTGCAATGGCGTTAGTTTTGCAACAATAGTCCTTCTTTCCTCTTTCGACTTGGTTTTCGCTAGCTCTTCGCTCAGCTCATCATACCGCACCTGGATAGACTTCAAGTGCTCAATGAGTTCCTCACATGTTTTTCTCTCTCCTTCCAGCTTTTCTTTTCCTGCAAGAATTTTCGCTTTGACAATCTTCGCATACGACTTCTGTAAAATGCTCCATCCATCCAAAACTGCATCTAACGTAGCATGGTCGCAAAGCGTTGCCAGAACTGCAGTTTCTCTGTACTGTGCTCTCAAGGATTCGTATGTTCCGTGACTCTTCTCCAACGCTGTGCCCTGCTGTGTTCCCCGGATTCTCTCCCAATGACGATCGACCAGTTTGGTCAGTACCTCCTGTGTACTTTTTGTGAGGTGCTCGCACACACTTGGTACCCGGTACATGCTCTTTGTGTTTTCCTCCACCATGGAAATGCACACTCCTTCGATAACAACGAATAACTCTCTGTAGAATCACACCCTTTTAGAGATAAATCCTCAAAGAGGTTTCCCGTGCTAGTATATAAAGTTAACTTACGCTTAAAATCCCTTTTTCACAGTCTCTATCTGATGGTTGTAAGCTTATCTGATACTTAATTTTCCATATGGTAAATTAAAATTAATCGAAACCTTTATATAGAACCGCTTATTCACCAAAGCAGCCATTTGGAGGCTATTCTAATGGTTATAAGCCTTTACAAGGCTTAAATCGCAGTAAACAAAAAGCGAATAAAAAATCGGGGGTCGAGAGCATGGCAGCGCAACAAATACAGCCCATCTTCATTTTGCCTGAAGGCACACAAAGAACTACTGGAAGAACTGCCCAGCGCAATAATATCATGGCAGCCAAATTAGTGGCAGAGACGGTAAGGACAACCTTAGGCCCGAAAGGCATGGATAAGATGATTGTGGATTCT
>JACOVN010000058.1 GCA_016177315.1 Candidatus Woesearchaeota archaeon | reverse complement strand
TCAGTATTTCAGTTGGTTTCAGGTTTGCTAGGCTCATGGTTGGGTATAATTTAAATCTTTCTACTCCATCGGCACCTGACTCCATAAAGTCCAATCATTGCTTGGCGCATACGCACCGAAAATATAGTTGGGTGGATAGGTTTTGCCGAAGTAGCTCTGGAACACATCACTCCATCGCTGAGGTCCTCCAGGAGCTACTGGCCCCACTAATCCAGTAGGCCTGGAATATGCTCCCATGTACTCCCAATATTTTGTTAATTGCCGTGCAGGGCCTTCCTCCCAAGCTTCGGAAGCCAAGCTTCCAGTGTAGCCTTTGGACTTCATGTACTCCAATACTGTTCTGATAGGGAATACTCCCTGTCCAGGCGGCAAATGGTGGTGGGCTCCACCCATGCCATCCACAACGTGCAGATTCCCAATCAATCCTTCATCCACTAATTTCTTGACTTCCTTCAAGTACCATCCGTCAAACCGCTTCTTCCGCTCGTCCTCTGGCTCTCCCGGATACTTGGGTTCGAAATGCTTCCACCACATGCCCATGTGCTGGAAATCAAAGGTTGCTTTGATATGCTCTTCTGCAGCCTTCTTCGCCCCGTCTTGGGAAAAGTTTCGCTCCTTCACAAGCCTGTCCTCCATCTCCTTCCTTGCCCATTTCACAAGGTCTCGCAATTCCTCTGGGTGAGTTCCCCAACCCATCTCTGGGAACAGGTTTTCTGGAGAAACAAACACCGGCTTTTCCAATCTCCTCTCCTTGGTTTGATCCATAGCATAGATTGCTGCTTCTGCATAGCTCTTGATGCTCTCCTTCTGGGCATACTTCCAGGCAGAAACGGCATTTTTCTGGAGAATGTCTTGGTCCATAGCAGATTGCGTCTGTCCAACGACGGCTTCCCGATGATTGAATATACGATCTTTGAGTGAGTGGATATTCTCCTTAATGATTTCTGTTGGGTATTTGGTATCGGGAGGAACAAATTCTTCCAAAACTCCACCAAACTCCCTTACCTGTCGAGCAAGCCTCCATTTCTCATCCTCCGGGATATTTTTTTCCAATTTTTCATAGAAAGCAAGCACTTTCTTGAGCTTTTCCACTCGTTCAAAATCCTTGTCCATATCGTGTGCATAAATTCCTGCCCATCCTTCTGAAATCCTCTTCTGCGTTTCTGTCGTTGCTCGCAAGAATGCCTCTTCTGGAGTAACGAGATCATCTCCCACTGGCTGCCTACCATGTTCCTTCATGAATTCTGCATTTATTTCCTCTGCTTCCTTCACGAAATCATCCCACTCCTGTTCTTCCACGACAAAACGGTTTCTTTCCCGATCGTACATCGGCACTCTCTGCTCCCTCGGCATCCAGTTTCCTTCATAATCCACATAATCCTCTGGCTGAACTATATGTCCATTGGCATCATAATAAGATTTGCCTCCGTGCTTCCCAAACAAGTCTTTGTTCGCTTCACTGTATCTGTTCCAGACGGCTCTCGGCACAACCTGGTTCTTCCTGACTTGTTGAATGACATGTCCGGTTCTCTTGTCCACTAAAGGCATAACAGTGGTGAAAGGCTCTTCATCGTATCCTTTAAACATGAATCGGTCTGGATTTTCTGGATCTCTTGCCCAAGGCTGCTCAGAAATAGGTCTTTGGTATTCTCCGGTGTGCACCACTACCGCCCCCCCAGTGGGACTGATGTCTGCAAGGAAGTTAATAGCTCGCTTTACTTCGTCTAGGAAAAATTTCCGCTGCTCCCAGGAAAATCCCCTGTTAGGATCCAAATATCCAGAAAGGTTTCCTACTTGCGTTGGAGAGTGCACACCAGTAAACTTGATCTCATTCGCTTTTGCTAATTCCCGCAAATCCTCCCTTGCTTCTTTTCCATACGCCTCAGCACCAACACCTCTGTCTGTTCCAGCCATCTGCGTAGCTAATTCTACCGTTCCTGCACCTGCCCGGATTGCTGCCTGTACGCTCTGAATAAAAGTGCCGAACTGTCTTCCCTCAGTTACTGTTTGTCCTAATTCATTCACATCAAAGAGCGGGGCAGGGACTGGTGCTCCTTCAATCTGGGTTTCTGGAGCATAGTCATTCACTGGTTCTGTGCCTCTGTTTGCAACATAGTCTCTGTCCATGGCGTTGTAGTATGGGCCGGTCTCGTTGAAGATCATGGTTTCACCTTATCGTGCATACTTCACGGTATGATGGATTTCCTCTGCAAGCGAAGCTAAGCGCCTCGCATAGGTTGTCAATCCGAGTTCCTCCATCTTGTGGATCTGGGATTCTGCCTCGTACAGCATCCTTTGCTTTTCCTCTGCTTCCATGCTCGAGCCGTACTGCACACTTCTCAGCTGCTTTTCGGTTTCTGAAAACCAGGTTGCCGGGCTCTGGTACATGGCTTGCGCTTTCTTCGCTACCTGCTCAATCTGGGAATGGTAGTCTGGCATTTTGGCTGCTTCTGCAGCTTCTTTGGAAACTCTCTCCTCACCCACCATTTCATCGAGGGAATGTTCCCTTGACTGTTTTGCTGGGCGATCTCCCTCTTCTGTTTCTGTTGCCTTCTTCCCTTCCCGGAATCTCCTCATCCTGAAGATTTGTTTCTCCTCTTCCGTAAAGAGTATGGATTCGTCTTCTGCCTTGACTTGTTCAATGGGAACTTTGAGCTTTTCCTCTTCTCTGTCTTCCAGTTCTTTGAATGTTTCAGTCAAGAGCGTCTTGGCTTCCTCAATCTCTTTTTCTTTTTCCTCCTGCAATTTCTTTAATCTTGCAATTCGCTCTTCCGGAGTCAAATCTTTCAATTCCTTAAGTTCTGCCATGGTTATCGTGGATTGGTGCTTGAGTATATTTTAATATATAAACCCGTGCGCTGCCTTGAATCGCTTAACGAAGTTGTACATGTGGGATTGCAGGTACTTCTTAGCTTCTTTCTTGGCATTTTCCTGCTCTAAGGCTTCCTTCCTAGTGATTTTTCTGAATTGATGGAGGCAATAGGCGCAGTAGGGTTTCTCTGGCTTGACCTTTCGATGGCACTGCGGGCATGTTGCTGGGGCCTTTTTCTCCTTCGCCAAAGATTTTCCCAAAACGCCGAAACCTTTTGCAACAGCCTTGAACGGTGCGAGAGGAGATTTCATTTCTTTCTCCATTGCTTTCTCTTGCTCCTTCATTTTCTCAAATTCTTGTAAGTCGGTTTCCCCCGCCTCTGCAAGGTAATTTTCCAATTCTTCGCCCAATGCTGTGTACGCTGCCTCCACGGACGAATCGATCATGCCAATCAAATCAAAATCCTCCTGTGCCCTATATTTCTTATACTTCTCAATCTCCTCTGCTGTCCAGACATAGCTCCGGATGGTCATCTGCACTTTGCCAACGTGCAAGGGCCCTCGCTGGTAGCCTTCCTGCTGAAACTTGAGCTCTGGTCTTGACCGGTAGAGGAAGTGGAAATCCATCACGGCATACACTCCTCCTTTCTCCATGGGCTTTTTTGCCAAAAACTCTATCTCAATCATCGAGCCTTCAAACGCAGAGATCATGTCTGGCAGATCGATCTTGTTCATGTCCAGCTGCATCCGCCGGATGTTCTTCAAGTAGGGCTTGACCCAGGCCATGTACATCCGGATAATTTCATAATGCTGGCGCAGGTATTTGAGCGTAAAGAGCCTCCTGCTCTTCAGCTCCTTGAAGGTATGGCCTTTCCATACTAGATAGGACTTCAGCTTTCGCATGAGTACTTCTTTCACCTTTTTATTGAACTTCAAGCTCTCCACATAATCCACCACTTTCTCTGCTTCCATGGGAGGAGCTGCAAAAAATAAATCTGGCAATGTGGTGAATTGCAGTTCTCTCGCCATGCCATACACAGAGGCAGGATTCTTTGCTCCTCCCTCCACCAGGTCAATCCAATATCCTTTTAAGGTGATTTCCGATGCCAGGTCTCCCTGGTAGCTGGTGAGGTAATACTCAAGCCGTTCATCCAAAATCCTAATCTCTCGCACTAACTGAAAGAGCTCCTTCACCATTTTTCCAATAGTGGCAAGGAACTGGGAAACCTTATCCTGCTGCAACCCTAGCCTCTGCTGGGCAACGCCGAAAAAAGCAGACTGTTCTGTAGCTGCGAAGAGGTCTGTGATTTTGTCAAACATCGGAAACTCATTTTCCAGTCTGAGGTTGTCGAGCGCCCAAAAGTATAATTCCTCTATGGCAAGGTTGAATGCCTCAAAGACAAGTCTCCACCTGCCAGACTGGCTCCAGCTTCCGTCGTTGAATGCCACTGGCTCTGGCCAACCAGTGGGGAGAAACTGCCGCATAACCTCTTCTGCAACCTCTTCTTCAAAGTTCATTTCCTTGAGATCGGCCATCGCTCACCTCTCTTTGCCGGGAAAGCCTCAAGAAGGCTTTAGCTGGCTGATTATTCGTGGTTTCTAGAGTTTAAAAAAGTTATGTTTTTAACATGGTAGATTGGATAAGGGTTACTTCCTCCCCAGCACCACCACATTCCCGATCTGCTGCACCAGAAGAGCATTCACC
>JACOVN010000057.1 GCA_016177315.1 Candidatus Woesearchaeota archaeon | reverse complement strand
CGTATGTATTTCTTATAAGTCTCTATTAATATTTGCTGTAAATAATTCAACTCTGTCAGAAAAAATTTACTCAATCGTTATCCTTGCTTTCGTATCCACATCCCATAAATCTATTGCTTT
Source organism: Candidatus Woesearchaeota archaeon (assembly GCA_016177315.1). Taxonomy (GTDB): domain Archaea; phylum Nanobdellota; class Nanobdellia; order Woesearchaeales; family UBA12501; genus JACOVN01. Next base: position 6,596 of record JACOVN010000057.1, on the reverse strand, counting down.
GCCATTTTTGAGAGAGATTTCCAAAGTATTGGCAGAGCCTTGGATTAAAAATAACTGATTGCTTGGAGCTTCTTCGTATGTTTCATAGAATTGTATTCGCTGTTCATAGGTTCTTGTTTTTGCCAGATATTCCTTCTTTCCAATATGGGGGAGATTCGTGATAATGTTCCCGTACTCATCAATCCTGACAATTTCCCCAGTCCTACCCTGTAGATAGAATTCCTCTTTGACCTTGATTTTGCCTGGCTTACCTAATTTTTCTATTGGAATGCTTTTCTCCAATTTTCCTGCTGCCTTGGCAAAGACATCCCTTCCATGGAATGTCGGTGCTGCTTCTATAGTCGCTAATTGTACCACCTTTTCCACTTTGTCTTCTTGTACCGTTGGGTAGAAAATGCCATTATCCGGGCCAACAAAGTAATAATTTTTTGTTTTTACAGCCAAGCAGTCTCTTTTTCCCCCAACGCCGGGATCCACCACACACAGAAAGATGGTGCCTTTGGGAAAATATTTGTACGTTGTCAGCAGAATCCATGCTCCTTCCTCAATATTCTGGGGCTTTACCTTTTTGTAGAGGTCTGTAATGATGGCTTTCGGAGCAATGGAATAGATAACTCCTTTCATAACACCCAGATACTCAGAATCCATAAAATCTGTGAGGGTGGCGATCATGTTCCCTATCAAAGCACACCCATTAAAAAATGTTTCTTCTGGCTCGTTGCTCTATCTCAGTACGTGGGTGGTATAGTCAACGAAAATTCTATATTGTCCAGCATCACAATGCTTATAAAAGAGTACTTTCCAAGAGTAGTGTAAGGGATTGTGATGTTAGTAGCGATTATTGCCGTCCTGGGCTTTTTGCTGGGATTGGAGCATACCCTGGACGATAAAAAGGTGAGTAAGGTTCCCTTGGTGGGGAACAGGAAAGGAGAGACAATGCTCTCCTCCTGGAATATTCCCTATTTGTTCTACATACTCTCTGCAGGAGTGTTGTTGTTAGTGTTCCAACATTTCCTGCCTTATCCTTTCCAGCCGAGCATTGAAGCGTTCCTGGTTCTGGCCATCGCTTCCCTCGCATTGTTTTTGGCAAAAAAGGGTATTCAGCAGACGGATTTGAAGTACCAGAGCGAGAAGTATGGCATTGTTTTGCATGTCTTCCATGCAATGATCGCAACCCTTACCTTTTTCCTCATTCTCATTGCTGCGATGCAGGCCTTCGGCCAGGGGATGCTGTACTTATCGATATTTGCCGGAGGGGCTTTCCTCGCCGTGCTGTTCCTGAGAATACTGATGGGGATGCCGATACAGTTTATGAGAGGGATGTTCCAGCTTGCCTGTTTCCTTGGCGTCTCTATCACCCTCCTTGGGGTTCTGATGGCACTGGTACTATAACTGGCTGTTCTTCCTGCTGCAGCTCTGCTTCAATGAGCTCCTCTGCACCTTGAAGTGCAGTATCCTGTAAGGAGGAACAAAAGGAGCAGGAAGGTGCAGAGGAGGTCGACCGACAACCACATACCTCAACCTGTCGGTATAAAAAGTTTTTTAAACTGCGAAAACACTCTGCATCGGTATGCGATGCAAAACAATGATCATACTGTCCATAACCCTATTCCTCCTTCTTACGGCTTGTCAGGAAAAACGGCAGTATACAGAACCTCAAGCTACAAAAGCAGAAAGAGAAGAACCATCAACGAAACAAGTCGTAGAGCAATTTGCAACAGAAGATCCAAAGCTCGTTCTTGCCCGTGAGAGAATGGTCAACCTGGATTTGAAAGGGAGAGATATCACCAATGAAAAAGTCTTAGCAGTTATGGGAAGAATCCCCAGGCAGAATTTTGTTCCAGAGGATTTGAAGCATAGAGCCTATGAAGACAGCCCATTGCCTATTGGTTATGGGCAAACTATTTCCCAGCCATACATTGTTGCGTTAATGACACAAGAGCTAAACCTAACAGGCAATGAAAGAGTTTTAGAAATTGGTACTGGTTCTGGTTACCAAGCTACAATTCTTGCAGAAATCGTACCGGAGGTATATACCATAGAAATCGTTGAAGCGTTAGCAAAGAGGGCAAATGCAACATTGCAGAAGCAAGGCTACAAAAATGTGCAAGTGTTGCACGGTGATGGCTACTTTGGTTGGAAGGAAAAAGCACCCTTTGATAGGATTATTGTTACAGCAGCTGCCAACCATATTCCTCCTCCTTTGCTAGAGCAGCTGAAGCCTGGAGGAAAATTGATTGTTCCTTTAGGAGACATTACAAGATTCCAAACATTGACATTAGCAACAAAACAGGAAAATGGAGAGTTAGATACGAGGTTTATTACAGGGGTGAGATTTGTTCCATTAACTAGTAAGGCTTTGGAGAAATGATGAACTATTTCTTGAGGTTATTGCAAATTGCTAGCTTCCTAGGTGTTTCTGTACTTCTCCTTGGAATGCTTATCATCCTGTAGATCCATTCCCTTTTTTTATGAGCGCCCACCCCAATATGTAGAGCACTCCTCCAAACAGAAAGACAACAGAATAGCCTATATGCATCGCAATCGTTACTGCAAGGATGCTGCCCAGGACAGAGGCAGAGCCATTGATCGCCCATGCCCAGGAAATGTATGGATTCTGAATCCGCCTTATCCCAGCAGGGAAGGGCATGCCCATGAAGAAAGCTAAAGGGGAAATCAGCAATGCTCCAAAAAACATCTTTTGCAAAAGAAGAAGGGGAGAGAAAGTTTCTAGAACAGGAGAAAGGGAAAAGTGGTAGGCAAGGATGAGTGAAAAAAGTATCAACATGACATTTTTTAGCTGCCATCGCTCAGCGTAATAAGCGCCAATGCCAGAGAAGAGGAGCATGGCAAATAGAACAAGGGAGAAGGCATACACACTCTGCCCAAGGAAGAGGGTAAACTTCTGAATCAAAACAATCTCAAGGAAGAGGTATGATAATCCAATACAGAAGAAGTAAAGCAGAGAACTTTTCCTTACTTGCTCTTTCCGGAAAACCTTCAATGGAAGAAGAATGAAAATAATGGCAAGGAGTACTGCCTGGATAAGCAGGAACAGCATGAGAAAGCCAGAGTCCTGGAAAGGTTGCCACTTTGTTCCAATGATGGAGAATAATTTCTTTACCTTACTCCACTTGAAGAAATTGAAGTAAAATGGTCTATCATCGGTAACAGGGGTTACATCAAAAAGGTAATCCTGATAAAAGGCAGTTCCATTCTGGAGTATTCCTTGAATTGCATCATAGTAATAAGGTTCTGGAAATTTCCCATAAATATTGGGAGTAAAATTGCCTGGAAAGTAGATGAGGTCAAATCGGTTGCTGTCTGTAAAATTTTTGATTCGCTGTAACTGTTTTTCATCCAATGGTTGTTTGCTCAAAAGTAGAGTAACCGTTGTCCAAGAGCGAAATAGTACTGCTTTCTTCTCTGCCTCTGGTAGGGTCAAGGCGAGAGAAAATAATCTTAAGACTTCTCTGGGAGGGTAATCGAGCCATCGAGTAATCACCAGGATTCCATTTTCCGAGAGCGCATGGTAGTAATCCTGGAATGCCTCTGTTGTAAGCAAATAGTTTTCTGCCAAACTGCTTAAGCCTGCTGCACTGCTTAAGACATTTCCAGCCAAGGAGAGGATAATGGCATCGTACTGTTTCTCCTGTTTTATGATATTCCTGCCTTCTCCCAGGATAACATCTGCTTCCTCGTAAATATTGCCGGAAAAATCTTTATACTGGTTTTGCAGCAGCTCAATGACAATGGGATTGGATTCACTAGCAGTAACTGTTCCTTTATGCTCGAGCGCATTGAGAACATCTAAGCCTGCCCCTGCATTGAGCACAAGAACTTTGGGTTCTTTGTGTAAAATAAAAGCAACTGTGTTAGGGAGGAATTCTAAAAATTCTAAATCTCTTCTCTCGGTTATTGCATTCATTCCTCCTCCATCAATGGTAATGCCAATCTGCTCTGGCAGATTTCCTTGAAATCTAGAACTTAAGCCGGGAGCATACCTCGTAAAGGAGCTTTGTACCACATCCACCTTGGAGAAGGAATTCCATTTCTCTAGGAGATGCTTGCTATTGGGCACCTGGAGAGCTTTATGCAATTCCTTGTATTCTGAAAGGTTGAGTTGGAAGGGAACAAAAAAGAGAGCGAGGAAGAGCATACCAAGTGCAAAGAGTATTTTCCATTTCCTGAGGAAGCAAGCTGCAGCGAATAAGCCAAGGATGCCGAGAGGGAGAATGACTTTCTCCTGGAAAACAGCAATCAATGGCAGAGCAAGCAAACTGCCTATGGCAGAGCCGAGTAGATTAGAGCAGTAAAGTTTCCCTGCATCTTTCTGGAATCGCCGGAATGCAAGCGTGAGGATAACGCCGAAGAGAAAGAAGGGAATGCCGAAGAGAAGATAGTAGAGCAATAGCCGAAGGAGATGAGGTGGTTCTACAATGGCTTTGTAGGGATCAAAGCTGAGCATATTGGCCAGAAAGAATCCAACAACAACTGCAATGGGAAATCCAAGTGCGGCGATACGGAAGAACTGTTCCTCTCTTTCCCCTTCCCATTTTCTTACAGAGAGAACCGTACCAGCTGCAGCCATACCGAACATGGCAATAGAAAGGACCATGAAGGCAAAGTGGTAGAACTGAATAATGGAGAATAGCCTTACCAGAGCAACTTCAAAAGCCAATGTAGCGAGAGAAATGAGGAAGATGCCAATGAGATATTTCTTTGGTATCATGTTAGAGATATTTTTGCAGCTGTTCCCTTTTCTTCTGGAGAAACTGTTCTGCTTTCTTCAGCAATTCCTTTGCATTCTTATAGGTTACTTTCTCCGCTGCCTCTTCAAAGGGCAACCAGGTAAAGCCCTTATGCTCGTAAGAGAGTTTAACTTCTTTCTGCTTGGTCATGGCAAGGAAGAACGTTGCTTCTTTGTAAATGGTTACACCATCTCTTCGAAAGAACCAGGAAATCTTTTCCTTGAATCCGGGAATGAATTGCAACTGGGTAATGCCTGCTTCCTCTGCTGCCTCCCGCTTCGCCGTTTCCTCCTCTGTTTCTCCTTGTTCTATCTTGCCTTTCGCAAAATCCCAATGGCCTTCGGGGTAATGCAATAACAAGTATTTCCGGTCTTGCTTTTCGTTTTGGAAAATGATAACACCAGCAGAGGTTTCTCTTGGCATGGGAATACTGACCCTTTCAGCTATAAAAAGATTGTCGAGGAGAAACGAATAACTATTTAAAAGTAGTTAAATTAGAAAGATTTAAATAGGGGTATACCTCCTTCCTTGATATGCCAAAACCGTTGCTCGAAGGACCTTTAGCAGCCAAAATCTGGGAGGAAATGAGGCATCTGTATAATGACGGCATGCATCAACAAGAACTTGCGCTGCTGTATTGGGTAAATTCCAATTATATACACCATAGAATTGCATTTGCACGCAGAAAAGGAGAGTTTGTATTGAGCCCTCAGAAAGACCTCCATGCCTCGTTAGCCCATCTGGTTCTGGACTACAATACAGGAGATGAAGGCTTGGTAATGAAGCTCGATGCGTTTGTCCTTCCAAAAATCGTCAAACAACTAAGGGCAGAAGTGGAAATTCTCGATGAAGAAACAGCGTGCTATGCAAGATTTGTTGGAGAGATTTTAGAAGAAGATTATAAAGAATTGTTCGGGATTCGCGAAATTGAGGAACGGTATGGAAATATGGAAATATTAGTCCAACTTATCCAGCCAAGCCTTCGCCTCTATCAGCAAAGAAACAGACAGAGAATCCAACTGGAAGATATAACAGAGGAAAAAGGAAAGGAAGTATTGAATTATTTCCGAGAAAGGGTAGAAACATTTTTGCGAGGCTCGTATGCAGCAGAGAAAGGTTATATGCTTACGCATTTAAAAGAGAGTATACATAATATGCTCAAAACACTTACTCCAAGAGAGATAGATGTCTTATCTGCAAGATTCCAAATTGGGAACCATAGAGGGCAAGAACAATGGACATTAGAGGAACTGGGTAAAAGATATTCTGTTGAAAGAGAACGAATACGACAGATTGAGGCGAAGGCGTTACGAAAACTGCGATCGCCGAAATGGAGCGAATATTTGAAAGCCATTTTGCGAGGAGAGCTCTGGGTTCCTCCCAAACCACTAGAGCTAGCGTATCCAGAAGCTAGGAATATTTTAGTAACGCCCATAGAAAAGGTATGGGGATTATCTGCGCGCTGCGAACATTACTTACCACCAGCAGGCATCAGGACTGTTGCGGATCTGGCTCTGCAAGAGAATGCAGCTTTGCTGAAAATAAAAAACTTAGGAAGAAAGAGTTTACAGAATATCAAGGAGACCTTGGCACTCTTCGGACTTAGAACAGGGATGACAGTGAAAGAGTTAGAAGAGTGGGAAAGAAGCCACGGTAAATAGTTATTGATATTTCCTCATGAACTTCTCCAACTTATCAAACGCCTCCTCCAGAATCTTTTCTGGCGGCAAGAAAACAATCCTGAAATGCCGTGTTCCTGGCTTCTGCCCGAATCCGGAGCCATGCACTGTTAAGACGCCGGTTTCATTCAGTAAATCCAGAACAAACTGCTCATCGCTCTGGATG
>JACOVN010000047.1 GCA_016177315.1 Candidatus Woesearchaeota archaeon | reverse complement strand
TCCCAGAAGTATGCAAACCGAGAAGTAGATATTTTGCTGCATAATGATTACTTGCTATCAGCGAAGGTTGGGAAGGATGGTATTTTGAAGATTAAGAAGAACAATAAGTTTGCCAAGATGCTCATGAATGCCATCAATATGGGAGAGGAAGTAAAGCTGCTCGCGTGAGAGAATGCTGGACATCCACTTGATTCGAAACACTCCTGACATTGTCAGGAAGGATTTGAAAAAGAGGAATGCGAGAGAGAAAATTGTTTTGGTAGATAAAATTCTGAAGCTTGACCAGGAATGGAGGAAATTGAAGCAGGAAGTAGAGGCATTGCGGCATCAAAGAAATGTAATCTCTCAGAACATTGCCCTGTTGAAGAAAGAAGGAAAGAAGACAGAGAAGGAAGTAAAAGAGGCAGGACGCATTCCAGGCTTGATACAAGAAAAAGAAACAACACAAGAGCAGATACGGCAGGAAATGGATACTGTGCTCATGCAGCTTCCCAACATCCTCCATCCCTCTGTTCCAGTAGGAAAGGATGATACGGAGAATGAGGTTGTGAAGGAATTTGGGAAAAAGCCAAAGTTTGATTTTCCGGTAAAAAACCATGTGGACATCCTGGAGCAGCTGCATCTCGTGGAATTAGAACGCGCTGCCAAGATTTCTGGAGCACGATTCTGGTTTTTGCGAGGGAAACTGGCACTGCTGGACATTGCCTTGCAACGCTATGCTATAGACTTCATGCAGAATAAAGGATATACCTTGTTGCATCCTCCATTCATGATGAATCGGAAGGCTTATGAAGGCGTTACCGATTTGCTGGCCTTTGAGGATGTCTTATACAAAATTGAGAAGGAAGACCTTTACTTAATTGCAACTTCGGAGCACCCATTAATTGCTATGTTCCTGGAAGAAATTTTCGAGGAAAAGGAATTGCCTATAAAGCTCTGCGGGATTTCTACCTGCTTTAGAAAAGAGGCAGGAACCCATGGCAAGGATACCAAGGGCATTTTCCGAGGGCATCAATTCAACAAAGTGGAGCAAATTATCCTCTGCAAGCCAGAGGACTCCTGGAAATTCCATGAAGAATTAATAAAAAATGCTGCGGAATTCTTCCAGAGCCTGGAAATTCCCTTTAGGATTGTCAATGTATGCACAGGAGATATTGGCATGATTGCAGCCAAGAAGTATGACTTGGAAGCCTGGTTCCCTGCGCAACAGGCGTATCGAGAAGTGGTTTCCTGCAGCAACTGCACGGATTATCAAGCAAGGAGATTGAAGATTCGGTACAGGACAAAGGAAGGAAACAAAATAGTACATACCTTGAATGCAACCTGCGTTGCAACATCCAGGGCTCTGGCTGCCATTATTGAGAATTTCCAACAAAAGGATGGGAGCGTTGCAATTCCCAAGGTACTGCAACCCTCTATGCAAGGATTGAAAAAGATAGGAAAGGAGGATTAAGATGGGTTGGCGGAGCAAGAAAATTGAGGCGAGGGAAAAAATAAAGAATGTCATTCCCTTCCGAAAAGCGAGAGCACCCTCCAGATTCAGGAGGAAAAAAAGGCAACAACAACAAAAGGCCAGAGAGGCAGAAGATTTGGTCAACCGTATCATCAAAAAACTGGAAAAGGGGAAATATGGAACCGTAGAGGAAGTAAGGGGGGATATTGCAGCATTCAAGCATGTGCAGAAAGAGGAACATGCCCTGGTAAAAGTGATGATTGAAGATCTTACTGTTCCTTTGGGAGAGAGCAATGAACGCATAACAAAGCTTCTCCGCGCTGCCCAGGCACTCTCCCAGTCTAACGTTCCTGAGATTCGGGCACTAGGACAGGCAATGCTCCGTGAGCTCCTGACGGTCAACCAAGAGTTGAAGAGGGGGTTGGGATATGCTATTCTGGCCCTGCAAGAAAGAAAGCATGAGGCCAAGAGAGCAGCATAACAGTCTTATTGCGTTTCTCGTGCAATGTGCTCTTTGACTGCTAAGAATGCACCGACGCAGAGCAAAATGCCAATGATCACTAAGGTAACGGGGGAATCTTCTCGTGCAACAAAATTCCCTAATCCGGAAGCCATGCCTCCCATGTCCTGCTGCCCTGCAAACTGGTAGAACTCGAACACCAGATTCAACGTGATGAGCACTGCTACAACTCCGACGAGTATAGCACCATACGGTTTATGGGGATTGCCGCTTGCTTCCATGGTCTCCCTCTTTTCTTTCCTGGAAATGTGCTGCAAAGCTTTAAAAATTTATCCCTTTTCCTACAGTCCATGGGAAGGCTTAAGAAACGACGGAGGTTCAGGACTGCAGCTTCTGTCGAGATTCCTCCAGTGAAAACCTACAGCAGAAAGAGTATTATTGGTATCAGCATTATTGCCATCATGGTGCTGAGCAGCGCAGCCTTTATTTTCTTCTCCAATCCAAATGTAGAAACAGATTTAAGCTACAATGGTTTTGAATTTTCCCGACAGCAGAATTACTATGTGCTCCAGTATAATGAGGAACGGATACCCTTTATCAACCATCCCGGAACAGTGCAACAGATATTGATAGAGCCAAGCACGATGGAGAAATTACAAAACTCCCCACAATGGTATCTTACCTTCAATCCAGATATGGAACTATCTGCATTGCAAGCCATGGACAGCATCCGTTTTGATTTTGGATTCCTCCTTCCGAAGAACAAGAATGTTTATGTGGTGGAAGGCATTGCAGAATATTCTCCTCTGTACTCTTCCTTACCTCAAATTACTTGCAAAAATGCCACAGCCTATATTCCTGTATTGTTCTTCAACCAGAGCAACCAGAGCCAAATGAGCATACAGCAGAGAGACAACTGCATCCTGATCGAAGCGCAGAATGCATTCCAGATGCTCCAATTCCGGGATAGGGTGCTATACAATATGTTCGGGGTCATCTCCTCATGACCGAAGAAAAGGAACAATCTGGATGGAAATCGGAAAAGTTATTCCTCCTTACTATTGCAATTCTTCTTTTGATCTTTGCACTCTTCTTCATCGTTCAGTATCTCTCCAGGCCAGAAATCCTGACGGTCGATGAAATGCACCGGAGAAATCTCGCTGGAGAACTTGATAAGGATGTTCCTGCTTATGTGCACAATGGGTTTAGTTTTGTGCAATACGAAGGCCTCTGGACAACGCAATTGTATAAGCAAGGGATAGAGAATATCTACAACCTCCAATTGCATTTTGGTCCAAGGGAGGTAGAGGATATCAACCTCCTTGGTGACCCAATGCCATTCCTCAATGTTTCTGGTTTATACGTTACTTTTGATCCTCTTGGGAGGGATTTGGGGCATGTTGCCTTAGCAGCAGGAGAGTTTAGCCTGATTACAGCAAAGGTCTTGAACATCACCCCAGTACCAGCTTGCACGATGAGAGAAACTGAGGTTTGCAAGAAGGTAGATATCGTGCAGTGCGGGAACACTACCAAGGCAGTGGTCTATCTGCGAGAAGCAGAGAAGGCCGGAGTGGTGGTAGAAGGGAGCTGCATTACTATCAGCGGGAATCAACTGGATTTGGTCAAGGCGACGGATACACTGTTACTGAAGTGGATGAGGATCATCTAATTACTTACAATGTAAGTAAAAATAATACTAAAAGGATTAAATAACATTAGTAAGTAAGAATAAACTTTATATATAAGAACATACTTACATTATAAGTATGCAAAGCGTTTTTGAAGTCTATATTCCCACAAGAATCTTCCAGGACAGAAGACTTTCTGTATTAGAGGCGCTTGTCCTGCATTTGAAGGAAAAGGAAGGGTTGAATTTCCATACCATTGCAGTTCTCTTGAACAGGGATGATAGAACCATCTGGACGGTTTACCATAGGGCCAAGAAGAAGGTACCAAGCGAGCACCAGAGGTAGGGCATGGCAAGGAAAACTGAGCATTACTATACCGAAAAGCCAGGCATTCCGTACCATGAGCAGGAAATAGCTATCCAATTCCAGGGCAAAAAGTTTACCTTCTTTACCGCCGCAGGAACCTTTTCCAAGGATAGACTGGATAAAGGGACAGAAACGCTTATTCAACATTGCATACTGAAGCCAGCTTGGGAAGTTCTGGATTTGGGTTGCGGATATGGTGTTGTGGGCATTCTTCTGAAGCACTTCCATCCTAACGTTCAAGTGTCTATGTCCGACATCAACCATCGTGCAGTGCAATTAGCCAGAAAAAATGCTAAGCGATATGGCCTTGAGACAGAAATACGGCAAGGAAATATGCTCGAGCCTTTTGCAGGAAAACAGTTTGACACCATTCTCTTGAATCCTCCCCAGGTAGCTGGAAAGGAAATCTGCTTCCAGATGATTGAGCAAAGTAAGGAATATCTGAAGCGTGGAGGATTGCTGCAGCTGGTGGCAAGGCATAACAAGGGAGGAAAAACTTTGGCAGAGAAGATGCAGGAAGTTTTCGGAAATGTAAAGGAAATTGCCAAATCTGGTGGGTATAGAGTTTATGTGAGTGAGAAACAATAACAAAAACTTGCCAACATTGCATAAGCTCGCCCTACCACACCCTGAAGGGTGTGGTTTTACGGGCTCGCATGGTAGTTGGCAAGTTTTTGGAATCGAAAATGGTCGGACTAAAGTCCGAGGTTTTAAACCGACCATTTTCTATAAGCAGAGAAAACGTTATAAATTATACCATTCTCTTTGTGTCAGGAGGTGGGAGTAGGGATTATAGGGTCATTGCTCGTGCTGTTTTGGCTGAACTAGCAGATTCTCTTAGAATGCATAAGACCAATCCTCGATATATATGGAATGTCGGTATTGAGGAACGAGCCCTTGCTGTTCCTTTGCTAGAACTAGGGCAGAATGTTTTTGGAATAACGTTAGAAGAACAGGTACGAGGGGACCCTAAAACATTGGAAGCAAGCGTCAATGCAAACTACAAAATAGATCTTAAACTCACTGAACCGGTCCCTCCCTTTGACGAGCGTGCCTATGA
>JACOVN010000051.1 GCA_016177315.1 Candidatus Woesearchaeota archaeon | reverse complement strand
GGCTTTTTTGCTGCCTTCTTTACCTTCGGTTTCTCCTTCTTTTCCCTTTTCTCTGCCTTGACTGCCTTCTCTTCTTTTTCCTTTACTGGAGCTTCTGCTCCAGCTTCCTCTGCCTTCTTGCTGAACTTGGCAATGGCTCCCTTCAGCTTCTCCTTGAAGAATTTGAACATGGTGCTCGGCTTTCTTTATGCTTTATTCATTTTGTTGCATCATTTTCTGGAGATCATGCTCCAGCTTCTGGGCAACGACGATGAGCTTCTTGAGCTGCTCGAAAAGCTCCTCCCGGTATTTGTTTATCTCCTTGTTCTGCTGCTCCATCAATTTTTTTGTCTCTTCCACAGACTTCTCGACTACCACATTCGCTCCAACATTCACCTTCAAGACTTTGTTGTCCTTGAGCTCTCCCCGAACAAAGATACCCCCACTGAAAGGAACCAAGATTTCCCTTCCCAGTTCTACATGCTTCAGCTCTTCTAGCATCTGGACAACATTCTGCAATTCCATCAACTGGCCATCGAACTGCTGGATCTGCTGCCGGATTTTCTTGATCTGCTGATCCACCAGCTGGAACTCAATGTACTTGGACTGCAATGCTTTCTCTTGCTCTTGTGCCATGTTCCTCCCCTCTCTTCGGAAATAGTGATTCGTCCGCCATGCCGATCTCTGGACCCCAGCTCAAGTCGCTGACGATTAATCCACGATCATTCACCAAGATGCCACTCTTCACATACGGGCTTCCCCTGTTGATCGTGCCAGTCTCTGACTTTACCCCGAGCAAATCCTCTAGATACTCTATTTCTGCTTGCTTCGCATCTTTGTGCAGGAAGCATCCGTGCTTATTCGCAATGCCTAACGATCCCACTGTTGGAAGCTCTGCAATCCTGCCTGGCTTTAATTTTACCTGCAATGCCTGCCGGATGAGCTTCTTGTTCCGTGCAGAGAAATTGGGATTGACAAGGCAACCTTCATTATTGCAGAGCATATTATTCCCCAATGCTGTCCATTTCGTATCGATGATCTTGTATGGGATGCCCCAGTGCTTCAACTTCTGCAATTCTGATTCAAAAATGATGCTGGGCACCAGTAATGCGTGATCATTCCCTGCGCAGAATATTCCGATCAAGGAAGTTCCGCAGATAGTCGTTCTATGAATTTTTACGTCCAGCACTTCTCCTATCTTCGCCGCAATTGCTTCTGGCACATCCCTCCCTAAGAGGCAATACCGGTTGTTGCAGAAGCCCCACAAACCAATATTGGGATTCCCCCGAAATGTCGTGGTTACTATATGCATAGAACGCTAGAAACGATGGGTATTTAAAAACCTTACTTCTCGTGAGCAAAAACCCTACGGAAATGGGAGCCATTTCCGGGGTTCCAAAAATTTAAGATTTTTGAGAACCTTTATAAACTCGTTCCTTCTCCTACCGAGCATGACAGAAACTATGGGGAAGCCTGCAGCAAAGGAAGGAGAGGCTCCAGAGCTCTGCAAGGGTTGTGTCAATTGGAGGGTCTTTGGCAACAGATGCTGGTTCTATTGGGAAGGCAAGAAGGAGTGCAGCCAACATCGAATGGACGAAGAAGGGAATACCAAGTTCAAGTCTGTGAAGGATTTGTTTATGATAGTGTAAAGGGGTTATTTTTTCGGAAAAAATGGTAACAACGTTAGAAGGCGTCCTCCTGGATTGGCACGGCGTTTTAGACAGAAGGAGATTTCTAGATATTGTACTTGCTTTGTCCAGGATGAAATCTATGCCCCCGGACCAGATCAAGGAACAGCTTCAACAGGATAAGAAGGCTTATGCTACTGGAGCATTGCAGCCAGAGCAGTTCTGGAAAAAATTGCAGCAGACCTATGCATTGACGAATGGAGCATTAGAAGAGCTGCAACAGCATTTTTTAAAAGTGGAAAAGAATGAGGAACTCTGGAACATTTTGCCATATCTCCAGGAGCGCTACAAACTAGCTATTCTCTCCGATTGCTCTACAGATAAAGCAGCTATTATTCGAGCTACGGTTGATCTATCCTCTTTCAAAGGAGCATATTTTTCCTGTGAGGCAAGGCTATCAAAAGCAGATCCGGCATTTTTCCACATGGGATTAGCTGGATTAGGTGTTCAAGCGCATCATTGCCTCTTCGTGGATGACACGAAGCAGAATATTCTCTATGCGCAAAATGTTGGATTACAGACACATCTCTTCAGGAATGCAGGCGAATTAGAACGGTTGTTAGTACAGTAGATGGTTACGCCCCTACTCCAGCCAACTCCTTGCTGATTTCCTGTTCAGTCCTCAATCGAATTTCAATCTCCCCAAAAGGCTCCTCTTGCTCTAAATCAATTTTCCGATCATTGGCCAAATGCAAAAGAGGAATAAACGTTAAGACCTTGCTCTCCTTGGTATCTGCAGGCACCAACTGGTAGAAAGTCAGCCGAGCATCTCGATTGAACTGGAAGAAGTTTACAATTTTCTGATAAATATCCTTCATTACTGCAGTAATGTCAAACTTCCTCTCTGGGATTGTCATTGCTGGAACTGCTTGGAGGAGCATCCTCCTTCGGTTTACCTCTAAAGCCTTCTGGAGCGCATCGATAAGGTCATAGACAGAAACCTTCCGCTTTCTTGGCTGTGGCGTTCTGGGTATAAGGTTCTTCTTCTCAAACACCACCGATTGGCTTCCATATTCCTGCTCCAAACCATCCAGGAGGCTGCTTTCCTCCTCTCCAGCCATGAGGTGATCAAAAGCAACGATATCCTCTTCCAAGAGCTGCGTGGACTTCATCCGCAGCAAAATAGCTGCTGCAAGAACCACCTTTCCAGAAACTCGCAGATCCATTCCCTTCAATTTCCTTAACATTTCCATATACCGCTTGGTCAGTCTAGAAATGTCGATATTCCAGGGATCCATCTGTTCCTCTCTAACCAAATCGAGAATGAGAGCTTTCCAAGTAATTTCATCCCCCTTCAAAACAATCTCAAAGACTCTGTCTTCCATGGCAGCGCTTTTACCCCTTTATGAGTTTATAAATCTATCTAAACCCCTATCCGGCGGATAGCGTATTCCTGTGAAACCATTTTCACGGTTACCATTCCTCGAGAGAAAACTTTATAAAAGAAGGATAATAAGGAATGGTCAGTTGTCGAAAGAGCGAAAAGAGGCTGAATAGATGGACAAAAGAGGTGTTTCGAATAATACGCTTGCCATGCTCATTGTCCTTGCCATGGTTATTTCTCTGGGTGGAACATGGTATAGCTTGAGCAGGTTGCAGGTTCTTGGTTTCAGGGTTATTACCGGAGCACAGACAGGCACTGTCACGACCGCGGTAACGAACGTCACCGCTATTACCATCCATCAGTCTCCAGTAGCGTTTGGCAACCTCGCAGCATCGCAGAAGAATGATACCACGGATAATCAGCCAATACCATTCAGCATTAATAATACTGGCAATGTGCCGATTAATGTCACGACTAACGCCACGGCGCTGTTTACTGGAGGTAGTAGAAATGCGTCTTCGTACCGCTTCCAGTGCAATGTGGACGAGGGACCGAACTGCCCTGTTGGTTCTGCAACGGCCGTAACTGATATGCCAACAGCGAATGATACAGGCTTGAATCGAACAGCGATCTTCGATCTGCAAGACGAGAGTAACAACGATAGTAGAGAGGTAGATATTTTCCTTAGCATAGCGAGCGATGAACTCGGAGGAAGTAAAACCTCAACCGTGACGTTCACGGCAACGCAAATTTAATTTCCCTGTGAGTAAAATGGCAAAAAAACTAAAAAGCATGGATTTGCGGGTTTTGGGTAAAAGAGGCATTTCGAATAATACGCTTGCCATGCTCATTGTCCTGGCCATTGTTATTTCTCTGGGTGGAACATGGTATAGCTTGATCATACTCAAGCTAGGGATGCCCAGTCTTATAACCATTACCGGAACCCAGACAGCCACCACCACAGTGACCGTGACCAATGTCACTGCCATTGTGATTTCCCAGTCTCCAGTAGCGTTTGGCGATATCGCACGGGGCGATAAGAACGATACAACCGATAATGCTCCAGCACCCTTCGGCATTAATAACACGGGCAATGTGCCGCTCAATATCACGACTAACGCCTCGGCACTGTTCAGTGCCGTAAGCTTGAACGCCTCTGCCTATCGGTACAACTGTACCGAAGGAGAAGGGCCCAATTGTCCGACTGGCTCTACTGTTACCGTTACCAATATGGCAACAGCGAATGATACAGGCTTGAATCGAACAGCGATCTTCGATCTTCCCCCTAGCGATGGCAACGACAGCAGGGATATTGATATTTTCATTAGTGTGCCAACAGACGAGTCAGGAGGCTCGAAGACCTCTACAGTAACATTTACAGCAGCGCAAATTTAATCCTCTTATAGGGAGTGGATGAAGGGAAAAAATGGTACGACAACTCTCTACGAAGGTCTTGATGGTGCTCATCGCGTTACTGATAATTACCTCTACCATTGGTACCTTGGCTGTGATGCGGCAGTTGCAGGATATGAGGAATATGTACCAGATCCAGGCAAGGGAAAAAATGCGGAGTTCTGTTGGAGAGGTAACCTTGAATGTGATAGAATCTGAACCTCCAAAACCCACGGTACCAGTAGGACTTTCTGGGAGAGTTACCTTAACGGTAATATAGGATTGAGTAATCCAAAGAAAAAACATAGAAAAACAAAAAGATTTATAAATCTGAAGGGAGGGGGTGAGGTATGGAGAAAAAAGAGTTGACTCGCATTGCGATAGCTTGCATAGTTTTGCTCCTCTTAAGCGCCCATACTCTCGCGATCGGTATTGGCCCAGGAAGCACGGTCATTGATTTTCAGCCAGGCGAGAGCGCGGATATCCAGATGCTTGCTGTGAACGATGGAAATGCAAAGCAGCTTTTCACGATTTCTAGTAACTCGCCTCAGATCGTCTGCGATACTACAGAACTAGAGACCGAGCCTGGTAGTCGAGTGAATTTTCTCTGTACAGTACACTTTCCAGAGACATACGATGGCCCTCCAGGGATACATGAAATTGGCAGAGTCACAATGACAGAGACTGCCCCGATAGGGGAGGGTATTGGAGCCGTAGCAGCTGTGCAGGCCATTATTCGAGGAAAGTATCCTTACACAGGACCCCATATTCAGGTGGAACTCATCGCTGAGCATGTCAAGAAAAAGGAAACCGTGCCTTTTACTATCCGCCTGAGAAATATTGGCAGTGAAGCTGCTGCAGCGGCAAGCTTATCCATAGCAATCTTCAATCAAGCTGGCGAACTGGTTGGTGCGATGGAAGATATTTGGGAAGGAAGCCTTGCTATCGATGAAGAAAAAGTAATTCAAGCAGCATTTGAGACAGGAGATTTGCAACCAGGTACCTATAAGGCTATCGCAACTGTGCCATACGATGGAAAAACCGTAACAGGAGAAACTGAGTTTAAGATTGGCGATATCTATCTAGAGCTCACGGATATTCTGGCAGCAAAAGTTCAACAAGGAACTATTGGAAAGCTCCAAATAGATTTAGGGAGCTTCTGGAGTGAGGCGATCGAGTATACACTTACTATTGAGATTAGGAACAATGAAAACCTTATTTCACAATGGACCACGGAACTAGCAAAAATCGAACCCTGGGCATCCAAACGAGTGGAGGCCTTCTGGGAGAGCAAGGAAACCCTTATTGGATTGTATGATGTAAAAGTTATTGTAACGTATGCCGGAAAAACAGGCGAGTTGCTCAGAGAGAACATCCTCGAGGTTGTGGGAGCAGAAGCGAAAGAGGAAGCAAAAGAGACAGGCATGCTTCCGTACCTTACATTGCTTGTTGTCATCATTCTCGGCGTTCTCGTTATTACCATTCTCCTCTGGAAAAGAAGGAGGAAGAAAAGTACGACAGGGAAGGAGGGAGAGGAGGACAAAAAAACAGGAGCCGAAGGGGAGTAACTAGCGTGGCCGAAAGAAGAGGATAAGGAAAGGATAAGGAATAACAAAAACTTGCCAATATCTTATAAG
>JACOVN010000040.1 GCA_016177315.1 Candidatus Woesearchaeota archaeon | reverse complement strand
GAGAGATCACGATTGCGGAGATACGGGAAGGGGAGATACGGTGATGGCAGAAAAACCATTCTCTTTGTATGTTTTCTTGCCTGTGAAAAAACACGTAAACTTTTTCGTAAACTATATAAAGGTTATTTGGTTTCCTCGGCGGTAGTGTATTTATTGCAAGAGAAAGCATAAGGGGAAGTGGGATAAATGAAAGCAAAAAGGACACAAGATTCTTTGTTTTCGAGGTTAAGAAAGACAGGACTCGCATTGCTCTGTGCTGCAGCTATTGGAGGAGGAACAGCACAGGCAGGGAAAACTGTTGATATACGCTATCAGGAACAGGATTTTACTCTTTATGCCGCTGATCCTAATGACAGGCTTACTACCACAGCTGATTGGAATAGAAATGGCCTTGCGTCCGGCGATGTAAATAATGATGGAATTGATGATCTTATTGTTGGTATACCGCTTGGTAAAGGACCAGGGAATGTTAGATCCTCTGCAGGCGACGTAGCGATTATTTTTGGCCCCATCGCTTCAGGGTCTATTGATTTACTTACACAGTCTCCGGATATCATGATTTACGGAGCGCAGAACGGAGATCAACTAGGAACTGGTTTCTCTATTGCAGATATGGACGGAGATGGAATTCAAGACTTAATTTTAGGAGCATGGACTGCTGATGGGCCAAGCGATACAAGACCCAACTCTGGTGAAGTATACATCCTATACGGCCCTCTTCCCTCTGGTGTCATTGATTTTCGCGGTACGCGGCCAGATACTGTTATCTACGATATATCTGGATTTATAGGCTCTGGCATAATTGCTAAAGACGTTACTGGCGATGGGCTAAATGATCTTATACTGGGGAAGGAACAAGCATATGTATCTGACGGAAGTCGAGAGAGTGCCGGAGAAGTAGTTGTAGTTTTTGGCCCTATTTCAAGAAACACTATCATTGATATCGCCACCGGCGATGGCGATGTTCACATCTATGGTAGAGATGATTTGGATAGACTTGGAAGAGACATTGGCGCAGGAGATATTAACGGTGATGGAATAGCAGATATAGTCGCTGGGGCTTGGAGTGCTCCACAACCTACTAACCATGGAGAGGTCTATGGTTTTCTTGGTCCATTTGTTTCTGGAACAACCATCGATCTTCGTACCGACGTACCCGACATTCTCATACGCGGTGCATATGAAAATCAACTTTTTGGTCAAACCCTTGCAGTAGGTGATATAAATGGAGATTCCATTGCTGACGTCGTTATCGGCACACAGGATATCAATGCACTTTATGGTTTTCTTGGTCCACTGGTGGAAGGAACTGCTATCGATCTTAGCATGACACTACCGGATGTTACTATGTATGGACCATGGGGCAATAGATTCGGAAATCATGTTCGACTGGCCGATGTAACAGGCGACGGAATTGAAGATATCATAGGAAGCGATGGTTATACTGCAGGGCCAGATGGAAGCAGGTTTCAAGTAGGAGAAGTTTCTGTCATTTTTGGACCTTTAACGCGAGGTAGGATTATTGATTTTAGTTTTGGTGATGAGCCAGATATAAAAGTCTATGGTGCAGATAATTGGGATCATTTAGGCACCGCAGTAGCAGCAGGAGACGTGAATAATGATGGATTGAAAGATCTTCTTCTTGGAGCACCTTTTGGTGCTGGACCAATGGAAGATCGAGAATGGGCGGGTGAGGCCTATGCTATCTTTAGTCAGCACTGTCCAAACGGCTTGCCAGAAGTAAACCCTCATAGTTTACGCGTGCAAAAACAAGGAGATAACCTAATAATAATGTTTGATGCTGCAGGTATTCCACTCATGGCTGATTTTGTCAATGTATATCAAGGAACATTAGATGCTTTTAGCAGAGCACCATATTATAATCATACTGCGCTTGCCGGCGGCTGTGGTTTATCAGCATCCTCCTTTACTACTTCCCTGAGTAGTACCGAGGGCTCTTCGACTTACTATCTTGCAGTGCATGGATGTCGAAATGGAACAGAAGGCCTGTATGGTTTTGCAAGCAATGGAACACCGCGTCCAACTCCAGAGCAGATATCAACGATCCGTTGCCCTTAAGAATGTCTGTTGCTTAATTCTAGGTTCTTCAGGAACCTCACATTCTCGGACAATTCTCAGCAACCTTAATAAACCCCTCTTCCTAAAAATGCAGTATGGTCGAATTTGCCCAAGAAGAAGGCATGGGAATTCCTACAGGCCTAACACCTGAGCAGCAGACCAAGCAGCAGTGCATCTTCTGCCATATTGTTTCTGGAAAAGTGGAATCGAAGAAAATCTATGACGACCAGTATTGCATGGCCATTCTCGATATTAATCCAGCAAATCCAGGCCATGTGTTGCTCATGCCGAAAGAGCATGTTGGCATTCTCCCGCAAATGCAGGATGATGTCATCGGCCATATCTTTACCGTGGCGAAACACATCTCCAAAGCCTGCATTAAAGCATTAAAAGTCCAAGGCACGAACATCTTTGTGGCCAATGGGCCTGCAGCAGGGCAAAAAGCCCAGCACTTCATGCTTCATATCATCCCAAGGAAAGCCAACGATGGTGTCATGGCATTTACGCTTCCCCACAGACAGATGCCGAAGGAGTATTACCTCAAGCTGCATGGCGTTCTCAAGGAACAGATTGCAAAGAAGTTCCAGGGAGTCGTGAAAGAGGAAAGGCCAGCAGAGAAGAAGATGGAGGAGAAAGGAAAACAAATCGCTGCACCGAAAGGAGCAGTGGAAGCAGAATTCGAAGAGGTCAAGGAAGCAGAGGCAAAAGAACAGAAAAGTGCAACAGGAGTTGATTTAGATCTTATCACACAAGCGTTGCTTGAGCCAAAGGGGAAAGGGAAAGAAAAAGAAGCAATGGAGATTTCTGGAGAAGAAATAGGATTTATGGCGAGCAAGAAGGGAGGGAAATACCACATGCCGAATTGCCCATTCCTGGCGAAAATCAAGAGGGAGAATAGAATTGCGGTTACGAAAGACGAAGCAAAAGAAAGAGAATTAAAGCCTTGTGAGTGTGTGCCCAATGCCTAAGGAGAGTTGCCCATTTTGCCAGATCGTTGCAGAACGAAAGGATCTGCTGTACGAAGATGAGAAAATTGTTGCCTTGCTCCACAAAATGCCTTCTACGCAAGGCCATGTTCTGTTGATGCCAAAAGAGCATTACCCTATCATCGAGCAAGTGCCGGATTATGTCATCAACCATATCTTTGTGCTGGCCAATACATTCAGCACACTGCTCTTTGAGACCCTCCAGGTGCAGGGCACGAACATTATTGTCAACAATGGCATTGAGGCAGGGCAGGAGACCGCCCACTTCATAGTCAATGTTATTCCAAGAATTCCCGGAGATGGGTTGAATCTCCAGTGGCAGCCAAAACAGATCTCGGATGAGGAAATGTCGACAGTGGAATTGCTCTTGAAAGAGGAAGCTAAACATATTGGAGAATTTGAGAAAGAAAAAAAGATTCTCACAGCCCTTGCGACGCCTTCTGCAGGGAAAGTGACAGAAAAGAAAGGGCAGGAAAATTATTTGCTGAAGCACTGGCGGAGAATGCCCTAATAATGTTGTATTCCCATCAGCCGGTCAATGCCTAGTGCTGCGAATGAGCCTTCTGGAATGCGATCAAAGATTCCAAGAATAAGGGGTATCTCTTCTCTATCCTTTCCAGTCCATCCATGCCACACCATCGAAACTGCTTGCTCTCTTGCAAAACGATCTCCGTCCACGATATAATTTTCAAATTGGTCTTCCCGCTGGATAGGGACGGGGTATTTCTTTCCCTTGTCTAAGTATCTCCAGAGTTCCTCCAGGTTTTCATTCTTCCAATCATAAAATGGTCGATCCATCCTGAGTACATGGTCTATGCTAAAGTCCGATCTAGGAATCGAAAGGCCAAGCTCCTTTCGGAATACGAGCGTTAGATCTTCCCACGTGACAATAGCATAGAGGATCAAACCATCCTCCTTTCCAGAGAAATATCGCCGCTCTACTGCATCCTGCTTTTCTGGCACATAATGGAACTCTTTCATTCTTGCTCTCGTAGTCAAGAATCTTGCTTTTTCATCGAGACTCTGTTCTCTGGTCAGCACCGTTGCAATTCTTCGAATACGAAGGTAGAGTGGTTCTTCAGGTTCGGGTTGTTGTATACGCTCTATTGCAACAGATACACTCACCATCTAGGGAGACAACACCCTCCTCTTTTTAAATGCAACTATTCCATCCAGTCTCTGACCGGTGGTTCTTGACATTTTTCTTTCAGAGGAGGAAGAAGTACTGCAACGGATTGCCAATGTACAGGGTGCAGAGAAAGCCAAAGAGGAAGCTAGGAACAAATGGAATGCCTTCCTTGATCAAGACTTTCTTGATTTTTCCCTGTCTCTTCAAGCGAATCAATGCTTGTATCTGCGCTTCCTCAATTCCTAAATCCTTAGGACCTACCATCACCCTCCCATTCACCCTTATCTCCTTCGGAATCCAATCTCCTACTGTGAGTTTCTCCGGGCTTCTGTACTGGTACATGCAGCTCTTCTCCACGGCTTTGATAAAGATCCAGAGGTAGAAGCCGAAGAGGTACAGCAGAATCATGGAGAGGATGAATATTCTCAGCCATGGCTGCGCAGTAAAGAGGGCAAGGATAAAGAGCACAGCAGCAAAGGAGAGTGCAATTTTCCGAAATGTTCGTATTCCTGGCAGTCGCAGGATCTGGAGGAATTCCTTCTTGAATTTCTCCCAGTTCCGTAGCATGAGGAAGAGGCTCCAGAGGACGCCATAAATGGAACCAAGAACAAGGGTGTTGATCACAAAGCCGATGAGGAAATGATCCATGGAAAGTCGCAGGCCAATCACTGCTCCCATGCCCATCAAGAGCTTTGCATCCCCCCCTCCTACTTGGCCAGAGTAGAAGAGCGCGTAGGCAAGGATGAGCATGGCAAGGAAACCAACCATGCCTTCCAACAGGAAGCTCCAATTCCAGGCAATGATGCTGAACAGCAATCGGATGCCGATGCCTCCAAATATTATTCCGAAGTTCAACCAGTCCGGCACTTCTCTCGTTTTAATGTCCGTGTAAGAGCCAAGCAGGAGGGCAACAAAAGCAACGCCAGAGAGAATTGTGGTATACACCATGGCATGCTTTTCCTGGGCAAGGTTTATATAGTTTATGTGCGTTTCTTTCAGGGTTGGGGGAAATTGTCGATGAAGCCAAAACACATTGCCATCACGCTTGGCGGGAATTTGGAATACGCAAAGCGCCATTTGCTTTCTGTGCAGAAGACCTACAGCATGGTGATGGATAAGATCCTGGAAGTGATGCAATGGCAGGTGGAGGAAAACATTCCCATTGTTTCTGTGTATCTGTTGACTGGAAAAGTGCAGACCTTCCCTCACTTTGATGTTCTGATGGACTGCTTGGAACGTTTCTTCACAACATTAGCAAAGCATGAGCAGATTGCGAAGAATAAGATCAAGGTTTCTGTCTTTGGCAAATGGTACAATCTTCCTTCCAGAGTGGTGGAGGGCATTAAAAGGGTTATTGATGAAACCAGGGATTATGACAGTTTCTTCCTTAACCTTTGTATTAACTATGATGGCAGAGAGGAAATTGTGGATGCCTGCAAATTGCTGGGGAAGAAAATGACGTTACGGAAATTAGATCCTGAAAATGTCCGGCAGGAGGATATCAAGGAGCATCTGTACACCTCTTACTTTCTTCCGCCAGACATTATTATCAAGACTGGCTTTGACAAGAGGCTGCATGGCTTCCTGCTCTGGGACTCTCCAGAAGCGCATATCTATTTTTCTCACAAGACCTGGCCGGAATTCACGAAGGAGGATTTCTTGCGGGCAGTGAAGGAGTGGGAGAGGGGAGGATGACGG
>JACOVN010000045.1 GCA_016177315.1 Candidatus Woesearchaeota archaeon | reverse complement strand
CCTATACCCATATTCTAGCATAATGTTCAAGGCAGTAAGGAAGGCATCATCCCCTAAATTACCTTGAAAAGTGCAAAAGGTGTATCCTCTTCCATTGACCAGCCTGATGGGGTTAGGTTCGCAGTTCAGCCGAATTTCGTGACCAGAGAACTCTACAGAGACTACTGCCACTTTATCAATATCCCTCCTGTCAATGCCTTCATGGCAGTTGAGGATAGAGGCATCTGGAGCAATGACTGTCCCTCCCCCACCATCCTGCACGAGAATTTTGAACTGCAGCCTGTCTCTGGTGATTTCTTCTTCAACAGAGGTAATGGCAATGGGGGCTCCCTGTCCACCAGAGTAGCTTATAGGTCTCACTTGGCAAACTTTTTCCACTAAACGAATGGAATGGGGGTCAGGATCGATGCAGACCTCTGCAGTAGTCCTAGTTTGATAGCGGTAGCAGGCTGTTGCCTTAATCGCCTGGGGAAAAAGGTCGGTATGCTCAGGAATAGTCACGCTCGGATCTTCAAACTCAAAGACCTCTGAAAACAAACCATCTGGATTGAAGAGGCTCTTGCCTGCAAGCTCGGAAAGCACGGCAACATCCCTATTGAGTTTAATGAATCGGTCGTCAAAACCAGAAATGTATAATCTTCCATCCACCACATCAAAGGTTCCTTTATTGGAAACCTCCACTACAATCGGCAGAGGATCTCCTTCGTAAAGTTTTGGTGGAGGGGTGCCTGAAAGGAATTGCAAAACCAGTCCTTGTGTTCCAGTTCTATAGTCCGGCCTTCTGCCGGTGTCGTCCCTGCCCAAACCGATGCTTGGCCCACCGACAGGGCCACAGCTGATTACAAAGAGGAGAAGGAATGCTACTGCCATAACCTTTGCTGCTTTTCCTTGCATAGGCTCCCTCTTTTTTCTTTACTCCCTTACTATGGGGCAGGGCATTTTTAAATGTATTCCTTATCTATATCTTTTCCAGCCTTGTTTCCGTGGAAATGCTCTGCAAATACCCAAATTTCAGTTTTATGTAAAGATTGGTGGTGTAGGTTGGCTTGTTGCTCTGTAGTAAGGCAGGAGCCAAGGTACAGGTAACACTTGCTTCTCCTTGTTCCAGTTTCGCTTTCTGTGGATTGCACTGCATCTGGCCTTTGGAATAGGAATATCCGGAAAAGGAAATTTCCTCGATTTTGATGGTATTCAGGAGGTCATGGGAAAGACCTTTTGCTGAGCATGCTTCTTGCACTGCTTCTGGAGCAATGACCTGCCCAATACCTGCATTGCTGATATGAATGGTGAATCGTGGCCGAACAAACTCCCCTCCATCCGGCAGCATTTCTACGCCAACAGAATCAATGACAATAGGCGATCCAGTTCCTCCAATAGATACATCAGATATCTCACAAACCTTTTCTGTACCTTTTCTGTTGTACACATCTGTATCGATGCAGATCGGTGTGTTGGCTTGTGTGAAATACTCGTAGCAGGCTGTTGCAAGTATCTGTGTCGCTAAGGTTTCTACTTGCGGTTCTTTTAAGGTTGCCACTGCTCTCAGAGCAACCATTGCATCCGAGCCAAAGGGATTGAGCTTGGATTTTCCTTCCAAAAGGAAGGAAGCCTGCTGCGGGCCCATGAGGACTATTTCCGTTCCCTCCAAATCCCATTTCTTGATGGAAAGATAGTCCTGCTCTACACCCAAAGTCAAGAACCCTCTCTGTATATCGAATGCCCCTTCATTCTGCAGTTTCAGCAAAATCTCAAATTCCTCACCATCTGGAGAGGCATAGATTTGTGCAGAAGGCGCATTTTCCAGAAACGCCATTTCCAGAGCCGCAGTTCCTTGGAATGGGTTGAAGAGGAATTCCTGTTGCTGGCAAGCAGAAAGGAAGAGCACTACAAAGAGCAAACCTCCCACCGCTGTTTTTTGTTTCACGGCTTCGCCTCTTGTATCGCAATGGTTGCTATTTGTGTCCTTCCTACTGTGGAACCATCAGTGGGGGTAAGCATAACTTTAAATTGGTTTTCCTGTGCTCCATCCACTGGTACGCTGAGCGTGGTCGTACATACCTGCTCCTGCTGCTTCTGACAGGAAAGATCCCTGATAGTATGCGGCTCCTGATTATAATTTTCAAACTGAATGCCAATGCTTAAGGAATCCTCGAGATCCGGATCATTCACGGTAATAGCCATCGTCGCAGTTTCGCTTTTCTGGAAGGCTGTCTTGGGCAGCTTGAAGCTCAACCTCGGCTCGCTGTTTTTGATCGTTGCAATATCTGCACCAGTGAATTCACTTGCAGTCATCTCCTCTCGTAGATTCGCTCTACAGCCATCTTTACACTGATTGTACTGCTCACCTTCTGCCTTTTCTGCAAGATGGGCGCATCGAACACCGCATTCCATCTCAATTCTTGCTTGAAGGGAAGGTGGCAGCTCTCCTGCTGGCAGAACGTTGGTCATCATGCATTCAATTTCATTCCCTTTCTTCAGAGGCTCTCCTAAGGAAACAGTTTGCCTCAAAGTAACTTCGCATTTCCGCCTTTCTTTGCAAACCATCCCAAGAGAAGGTGCCGAGAGCAAAGAAATTTTCTCTCCATTTTCTGCTATTTTATTAAACTGATAGGTAACGCTTGGCACATCCATCTCTGCATGCATGCCAGTACATTTCAAGTTACCATTCTGGATATCCCATAAGCTGGGCTCTGTGGGAGTTACGTATACATTAAAGCCTACTGCCCTTTTAATCGCGACGGTAGTTTTCTCGTATAATTCGTAATCATAATCCGCAATAACTTTGAAGTACTGTGTTGCCAAGGGAACATTTGCTAAGACTGCTTGCTTGTTCGCTGCTGGGATCAACACCCTACACTGGAAAGTTTCAAATCGCTTGATTTCTCCAAACCTCGTTCCAGTTGCTGGCCTTTTGATGCAGGCGGTATAGCATGCTTCTTTTTCTCCTCCAGTGAATTCCTGGCATTCCTGCTGGCAGAGGCCTTGCTGCTCTCCCTGACTTCGCTTCACTGCCAGTTTATATTCGCATTCCCCTTCTTGGCAGCTTGCCTTGAGGAAAGGCTTGTTTTCGTCACAATCCACAAGTCTCATGGACTCCGGAATTGTCAAGGTTAGGGAATGAATGGATTGAATAACACCATTCCAGAGATTCTCAATGGTTATACCTAACCGGAATTTTGTATCCTCCCCCTCTTTCAGACCAACCAAGCTTTGCCTGGCATCCATGCCTATCATGACTGGTCCGTTGGTGTAAATGGCAACTGGGTTTTTGTCCGGCACTTGGTAGAAATCCAAGGGATCGATTTCCTCTCTCTGCAGAGACCGCATTCTTTCCTCATCCATGAAATAGGCTTTGGTATAGCCATGGGTGGTGAAATTGAATCGTGCTGCAAAGGTCACTTCCTCGCTTCCCACATCAATTTTTCCCCGTCCAAACTCACACCGCAAATCTTCCTGCTCTTGCGTTACAATTTCTGGAATAAAGCTTGGGTCCATACTGCCATGGGTGGTTTGGTCATCCTCCAGGTAGCACTGTAATCGGACAGCAAGAGTTTTCTCCGTATCCAGGGTTTTCGCGTAGAGGTCTCCCCAGACAGTTACTGGCTCATCCTGGTAGAATGCTTCAGAAGCTGGTTTGAGATTTTCCAAATACACTCCTAATTTTTCCTTGGCATTTGCATCCACCTGACCAGTGAAATAATCGCCGGTTGCTGCAGCGATGCTGCGTTCTGTAAATGCTTTGAAGCTATCCACGATGTTATTTACAACATTTTTGAAGAACAGAGGGATTTTTCCAAAGCTCAGCACTGCCTTGCCCATGGGAGAGTCTGGATCCACAGAGGCTTCAATTCCTGACCAGAAGTTTGGAACCATGTAGGTGTAGGCCAGAAAGAGGAGCAAGCCGACAAAGAGTAACCCAAAGAGGGTTTTCCAGAACCATGGTTTTTTCTCCTCCAGGACAAGCCTGTCTGGCAAGCTCGGCTGTTCCGCTCTGGTAGGTTGGAATTGCTTGTTGTGCTCATGAGTTTTATACCAGGCATAGAGAACTTCTAGGATATAGGTCGGGACAATATCGAAGAAGGGAATAACCTCCAACCACCCTAGGAGGGAATATTTTCCGATCAGAGGCAGAAAAATGATGTTAGCGATAACATCAACAACATCTCCTAAAACAGGGATAGCTAAACCAAGGTAATCCAGAACATCCAAAATGATGGCAAGAATAAGTGCAGCATAAATTCTGCCATATCCCTTCTTCCCTTGCTGTTCTGCTGGTGCTCTCCCCTTTCTGACACTCTTATGCCACCACTGCGCTAAGGAAGGAGTAAAGAGAGTGACAAAGAGAAACGCAATAATGACGGGCACGGCAATTAAAGGCTGATTGAGGAAGATCCAGAGAAAGCTTGCCAAGGCAAGTTTTAGGATGAGCATGGGGTCACCAAGACCTTTTGGCATATGTAATTTTTCATCTACGTAGGATGCAAGATACCGTTCCAGAATAAAAATGGCAAAAACGATCAAGAGAATGCCATATTGCATAAGCGGGGTTGGAAAAGCGATGGCAAGCGCATAGAGGAGAAGTATGGCTAAGAGAATCAAGACCCTTCCCAAGGTTGGACCTTGTCCGGTTGGGATCTCCTCGGAAAGTCTCGTTATTTCTTGTTCTTCATCGCTTATAGGCATACTAGACCTCTCCATAACATTTCCACGAAAAGCGTTTGAGAACTAGAAGAGTCAGAGAGGGCATGTCGGAGTCGATTGCAGCGCATTTTCAATCATCATTCCATCACAACTTCCAGATTCAGGATATCCAGAGTGGATCTCGGAACAATTTCGACGGCATTGCTGCCCTTGTCTACAAACAAAGTAAGGATGGCAAACCATTGCTTGTCCTTCGTGTTTACATTCAACACATGGCCATTGACGAAAATTTGGGCTTTCTTGAAGCTCACATCATCCACAAAATCCAGGTAGAGAACAACATTTGCACCCGCGAGCACGGCATTGTATGCCCCCTCATCCAGTTCAAAATAATAGGTTGGGTAGGTTAATTCCTTCAATTCGGATTTTACT